>NZ_JBFAIU010000104.1:0-22187 GCF_040654855.1 Asanoa sp. NPDC050611 | reverse complement strand
CTGCCCGGCAAGGGCTACGCGACGATCGAGCTGGGCGCGCCGACGGGCCTGCCGACGGAGATCCTGGTGCTCGCGGCGGCCGCGATCATCGTGGCCCTGGGCGCGACGTTCGTCGCCACGGGCCTGGCCGCGGCCGACGGCCGGCGCGACCTGTCCACACTGGCCGCGATCGGCGCGGCGCCGAGCGTGCGCCGGGTGCTGACGCTGAGCCAGGCGGGCGTGATCGCCGGCCTCGGGTCACTGCTCGGCACGGTGGCCGGGCTGGGCTCGGGCTGGGCGATCCTGGCGTCGTTCAACCGGCAGAACGCCGGCAACTGGCCGCGGGAGATCCCGTACCCGTTCGCCGTACCCGGAGTCGTGTTGCTGCTCCTGGTCTCGATCCCCGTGATCGCGATGCTCGGCACCGGCCTGCTCACCCGGGCCCGGCTCCCGATCGAACGGCGGGCCGACTGACGGGAGCGCGTCTGATCCGGGTGGTCCCGGCATCGTGCCATTGGCCTGTCGGGCACGAGCGTCGCACTGGGAGCGCACCCACCATGGGTCGCATGACAGTCACTCATTGGATCGGCCCTACCTGAGGGACCAGAATGACGGCCGTGACCGAAGAGCCGAACCCCTACCTGGCGAACCCGCGGTGGGTGGTGGCGGAACTGGTCGCGGACGCGGCCCGCCGGCGATATCCCGCCGACATCCTCGCGATCGGCGTGCACGGTTCGCTCGCGCACGGCGACGACACCGACACCAGCGACGTCGACCTGGTCGTCGTCACCTACCGCCCGGGCGCGGGTCCCCGTCCCGTCGCCCGCCGCGTCGACGGCGTACTCGTGGACCTGGGTGTGGTCGCCGCCGACGAGTACCTGCGACACGCCCGTACCCTGTCGACCTCCTGGCCCTTGGCCGCGGACCAGTACGTGACCACGAAGCCGATCTACGACCCCGAGGCGTGCCTGGAGAAGCTCCGCGACGTCCACCTGGGGCGCCTGGCCGAGGCCCGCAACGCCGAGTTCACGGCCCTGGCCCGCGAGGCCTGGTGCCGGGGTGCCTCCGCGCACGCCCGCGCCACCCGGCTGGCCGCCTGGTACGAGACGGACGCCGCCCTGGTCATGCTGGCCGAGGCCCGCCTGTCCGCGGCCACGGTCATCGGCCTACTCACCCGCACGTACTTCCGCAACGGCGCGGACGCCGTCCACCGCACGGGCGTGGCCGGTGCCGACCTGGCCGAGCTGGGGACGATCCTTCGCGACCAGGCGAAAGACCTGGCCGACCGCGGCCGCCCGGTGGACGGCACGGTCAGCGACCTGTTCGACCGGTAGCGGTTATTCGGGGGACAGCCAGCCTTGATCGCCCAGACCGGCGATGTCGAGGACGCGCCGCACCCGGCGGGACGGGATCACCGCGAGGTGCGGGATGCGGTCGGTGAGACGCACGAGGGCCTGGATGGCCGCCGAGTCGAAGAACGTCACCGCGCTCAGGTCCAGCGTGACCTTGGTGGCCGGCTCGCGGGTCGCCGCTTGGAACATCTGGTCGGCGGTCGCCATGTCGACCTCGCCGGTCACGACCACACGACGGTGGTCAGCGTCACCCTCGGCGGTGGCGGAGAAGACGGTCTCCTCTTGATCCACGGCACAACCTTGGCACACCCCTCTGGCCCCGGCAAGCAGCCGCTCGGCGTCGCTAGTGTGTGAAGCATGGCCGACCGTGCTCCGCTCGCTCCTGGCAAGATCTCGCCGTGGCGCCAGGTGCCGCCCTCGATCGCCCGACCGGAATACGTCGGGAAGA
Source organism: Asanoa sp. NPDC050611 (assembly GCF_040654855.1). Classification (NCBI taxonomy): domain Bacteria; kingdom Bacillati; phylum Actinomycetota; class Actinomycetes; order Micromonosporales; family Micromonosporaceae; genus Asanoa; species Asanoa sp. NPDC050611. The sequence goes on along the minus strand of NZ_JBFAIU010000104.1, from coordinate 20,408 downwards.
AGGGGCCGACCCCCTGGCGCGGATCCAACGTGCAGACGCCGGAGACGATCGAGAAGATGCGGCTCGCGGCGCGACTCGCCGCTCAGGCCACCCAACTCGCCGGTGAGCACTGCAAGCCGGGCGTGACCACCGACGAGATCGACAAGGTCGTCCACGAGTTCCTGGTCGATCATGGCGCGTACCCGTCGACGCTGGGTTACAAGGGCTTCCCCAAGTCGTGCTGCACCAGCCTCAACGAGGTCATCTGTCACGGCATCCCGGACTCGACCGTCCTCGAGGACGGCGACATCATCAACGTCGACGTGACGGCGTTCATCGGCGGCGTGCACGGCGACACCGACGCCACGTTCCTGGTCGGCGACGTGGCCGAGGAGAACCGCCTGCTCGTCGAGCGCACCCACGAGGCGATGATGCGCGGCATCAAGGCGGTCGCCCCCGGCCGGCAGATCAACGTCATCGGCCGGGTCATCGAGTCGTACGCGAAACGTTTCGGTTATGGCGTGGTCCGTGACTTCACCGGCCACGGCATCGGCGAGGCGTTCCACAGCGGGCTGTACGTGCCGCACTACGACAGCCCCCGGCCCACCGACATCATGGAGCCGGGCATGACCTTCACGATCGAACCCATGATCACCTTGGGTACGCACGAGTACGACATGTGGAGCGACGGCTGGACCGTCGTGACGAAGGACCGCAGGTGGACGGCACAGTTCGAACACACGATCGTGGTGACCGACGACGGCCACGAGATCCTGACCCTTCCGTGACGGCGACCGTCGACCCGGAGCTCCCCCCACCGCACCACCACGCCGACGTCTCCGGCGGCCGGCTCCGCCCGGCCGTCTTCGGCGCGATGGACGGCCTGGTCACCAACATCGCCCTGATCGCCGGCGTCGGCGGCGGTGGTGTGGGCTCACGCACCCTGGTCCTGACCGGCGTGGCCGGCCTGGTGGCGGGCGCGATCTCGATGGGCCTGGGTGAGTACACGAGCGTCCGCAGCCAGAACGAGCAGGTCAGCGCGGAGGTCGCCAAGGAGCGCCGGGAGCTGGAGCGCAACCCGGAGGCGGAGGCACAGGAGCTGGCCGACTCGTGGGTGAGCCGGGGCCTGCCCCGGGACCTGGCCGACCAGGTGGCACACGCCCTACGGGCGAACCCGCGGGAAGCGCTGCGGGTCCACGTCCAGGAGGAGATGGGCGTGGACGCGGAGGACCACCCCAGCCCATGGACCGCGGCGATCCTGTCGTTCGTCTTCTTCTCGGTCGGGGCGGTCGTCCCGCTCCTGCCCTACCTGTTCGGCCTGTCCAACCTGTGGGTCGCCCTCGGGGTAGGCGGCTTCGGCCTGTTCCTGGCCGGCGCCCTGGTGGCCCGCTTCACCAAGCGCCGATGGTGGACGAGCGGCGCCCGCCAGCTGATCCTGGGCGGCCTGGCCGCGGCGGCGACCTACGGCATCGGCACGTTGATCGGCGTCTCGGCCGCCTGAGGGAACGCCGGGAGCCCGTCGATACTCGTGGCGTTCTTCTGCCGCCGGTAGTCGGCCAGCGCCGCGTCGCCCTTGCGCTCGGACCACCGCAACAGCAGGTCCCGGTCACCCTCGTAGCTCATGAACGGCACGGCGTACCCACATGAGTCGCTGACCCTGCCCACCTCGACCGTGACGACCCCACGCAGCCCACCCAGGTCGGGCGCGTCCGGGAAGTGTCGGAGCATTTCGCCAATGTCAGGATCGCCGATCGGGGTGTAGCTCCCCCGCCCATGCAGCCGGACGATGTTGGGCGGCCCCTGGAACGCACAGAACATGATCGTGATGCGCCCGTTCTGCCGCAGGTGCGCAAGCGTCTCCGCCCCGCTGCCGTGGAAGTCGAGGTAGGCCACCCGATGCTCGCCGAGCACGGCGAACGTGCCACCCATCCCCTTGGGCGACAGGTTGACGTGCCCGTCATCCCCGGACGGCGCGGTGGCCACGAAGAACATGTGCTGGGCTTCGATGAACTCCCGCAACCGCCCGTCGATCTTCTCGTGCAGCTTCATGCCCTCGATGCTGCCACGAGCGCGGCGAACAGCCGATGGTCGGTGGTGTCCTCGGGATGCCACTGCACACCGATGGCGAACCGCAGCGACTGGTCCTCGACGACCTCGATCAGGTTGTCCTCGGGACACCACCCGGTCGCGGTCAGCTTGCCCGGGTCGGCCACCCCTTGATGGTGGAACGAGTTGACCTCGAGCGACTCCCCGAGCAGCCTGCGGGCGAGCGACCCGGGAGCAAGATCGACGGGATGAAACCCGAACTTGGGCCCGGACACGGGCCGGTGGTTGTCATGCCCGAGCACGTCGGGCAGATGCTGGTGCAGCCGCCCACCGTAGGCGACGGACATGAGCTGCATCCCGCGACAGATCGCCAACGTAGGCAGATCAGCGGCCAACGCGGCCCGCAGCAACATCATCTCGGCGGCGTCCCGCTCAGGCTTGACGTGCGTCGTCGGATGCGGCTGCTCGCCGTAGAGCCCAGGGTCGACATCGGAGCCACCCGTGAACACGATGCCGTCAAGCCCGTCAAGGGCATCGACATCGGGCGCGTCAGGGGTAATCAGAACCGCACGGCCGCCGCTGCTGTGCACCGCCTGGACATAGGCAAAGGGCAGCACCGCGGCGAACGTGTCGTTGAGCCCGAACCTAGCCTCTTCGGCGTAGGTGGTCAGGCCGATCACGGGCCGAGACATCAGCTCACTCTAGCGGGAAGACCCGATCTTCAACCCGAACGCGTAGAAAGCCTCCTCGGCCGGCGGCGCCGGATCGCGACGAAACCGCGCGACCCGCACCTCCCACTGACTCCGCCGCCGCTGCCGATCCCGCCGCCCTCGATCACGAAAGAACGTCTCCGGCGGCCGCGCGAGCCCGTAGATATCGCCCCACCACTCCCCCGGCAACGGATCAAGAATCACATCGAGGTGAGCCGGAAACCGCCGCCGCCCACCATCCAGCGTGTTGTCGCTGTCCACGATGGGCTGCAACTTCCGACTGCAATGATCGACAACCACGATCCGAAACCCGCAGGCCGCCAACAACCGCTCGACCATAGCCAAACTAGGCGCCAAATCTCCGGCCTCGATACGCCCCACAGTCCCATGACTGGCCCCACTCTTCTTAGCGAGCTGCCGCTGACTGAGATCAGCCCGCCGCCGAGCGGCCCGCAAAAGCCCAGAAACAGGAAGCACACCGGTCTACCGCCGCCTCGGGTTCCGCCAGGTCGGCGCGTTCGACATCCTGGACTTCTGAGAAACCGGCTGTCACATCCCCGCGCCCGGCGGTGCTCTGTAAGTGTGGACGTCGAAGGGCAGAGCGCCGCGGTGCTGGCCGGGGGCTACCAGGCCGAGCGGAAGGGCGGCGCCGTGGTGACGAACGGAGCCGTCCGGGCCGATCTCGAACAGGTGTTCCGGTCCGCGTACCCACGGGTGGTCGCCGTCGCCGCCCGGGTCCTCGGCTCACGTTCGGAGGCCGAGGACGTGGCCCAGGAGGTGTTCCTGACCTTCTGCCGGTCGACGGTGCCCGCGGCCGAGGCGCCCGGCTGGCTGTCCGTGGCGGCCGCCCACACCGCGCTCAACCACCTGCGCTCCGGCCGGCGACGAGCGTCCCGCGAGGTGGCGGCCGGCAACGGCACCACCGTCCTGCCGGACGTCGCCGACGCGGTGGTCACTCTCGACGAGCGTCGCCGGGTACGCGCGGCGCTGGCGAAGCTGCCCAAGCGGCAGGCGGTCGCCCTGGTCCTGCGGCACAGCGGCCTGAGCTACGCCGAGGTCGCCGCCGCCCTCGATCTTTCACCCGGCAGCGTGGGCACCACCGTCCGGCGCGCCGAGTCAGCCCTTCGCGAGGAGTTGAACCGTCATGCGTCATCCGACTGACGGCACGCTACGCCGGCTCCTGGACGAGCCCGCCGGGGTCGCCGACGCCGACCGCGCGCACATCGCCGGCTGCCAGCGATGCCGGGCCGAGCTGGCCGCGGTGCGCCGCGACGCCGACGCGGCCGCCGACGCGCTGCACGTCGAGACCGGCGCGGACGTCGACGGGGCGTGGCGGCGGCTGTCCCACGCCGTCGCGGCCGAGGAACGCCCCCGAGCCGCCGCCGCGCCTCGCCGGGGCTGGCGCACCTGGCTGCGCAGCCCCGCGGTCGCCGCGGTCGGTGTCGCCGCCGTCCTCGTCGGGGCCGGCGCCGCGGCCGCCGGTGACTGGCTGCAGGTCTTCCGCACCGAGCGGATCGCCCCGGTCACGGCCCCCGAGGCCGACCTCGTCAAGATCCCGGAGCTCGACCAGTTCGGCGACCTCGTGCCGACGGAGAAGCTCGACATCCAAAGGGTCGCCGACGCGGCCGCGGCGGCGAAGGCGAGCGGGCTCACGGTCCCCGAGCCCGGCGCGCTGCCCCGCGGCGTCGCCGGCGAGCCCACCTACTACGCGGGCGCCCGGGCGAGCGCGCTGTTCACCTACCGGGCCGACAAGGCCGAGCAGACGGCCCGGTCCCGCGGCCAGACGCTGCCACCACCGCCGCCCGGCCTGGACGGCAGTCAGTTCCGGCTCACCGCCGGCCCCGGCTGCGCGGCGGTGTGGGGCGCGGACCGCCCGTACCCGGCGCTGATCGTCGCCCGTGCGGTGGCGCCCACGGCGTACTCGACCGGTGTGCCGTTCGCGACCGCCCGCGACTATCTGCTGTCGCTGCCCATCCTGCCGGCGAACGTCGCGGCGCAGCTGCGGAACTTCTCCAGCGACGGCACCACGCTGCCGCTGTTCATGTCGGTCGAGCACATGACGAGCACGGCCACCGACGTCCGCGGCGTGCCGGCCACGCTGCTCACGTCGAAGGACGAGACGATGGCGGCCGTGGTGTGGTTGGAAGGCACGGTGGTGACCGCGGTGGCGGGTCCGCTCAGCGGCGACGAGGTGCTGTCGGTGGCGCGCGGGCTGGGTCCGCGGTGACCGCGGAGGCGACCGCCGAGTCGGGCGTGATCGACGAGCTGCCGCCCGCGGCGGCGGTGTGGTGCTCGGGGCTGCGGAAGCGGTACCGGCGACGGACCGCGGTCGACGACGTGTCGTTCACCGTCGGTCGCGGCGAGGTGGTCGGCCTGCTCGGCCCCAACGGCGCCGGCAAGACCACGGTGATCAAGATCCTGCTGGGCCTCGTGCGCCCGGACGCGGGGGAGGTGCTCCTGCTCGGCCGGCCGTCCCGTGACCCGCGGTCCCGGGCCAAGGTCGGCTACCTGCCCGAGCTGTTCCGCTACCAGCCGTGGCTGACCGCGGCGGAGGTGCTCGCGCTGCACGTGCGGCTCGCCGGCGTGTCCGTGCCCGATGCCGAACGCCGCGAGTGCCTCGCGCTGGTCGGCCTCGCGGACCGCGCCGGCGACCGGGTCGGCGGCTTCTCCAAGGGCATGCAGCAGCGGCTCGGCCTGGCGGTGGCGCTGGTCGCGCGGCCGGAGTTCGTGGTGCTGGACGAGCCGACCAGCGCCCTGGACCCGCTCGGCCGGGCCGACGTGCGCGACCTGTTGCTGTCGCTGCGCGCGCGGGGCGTCGCGGTGCTGCTCAACTCGCACCTGATCGGCGAGGTGGAGCGGGTCTGCGACCGCGTCGTCATCCTCGACAAGGGCCGGATCGCGGCCGCCGGGACGCTCGAGGAGCTGCTCGGCCAGCGGGAGCTGCGGCTGCGGCTCGACGAGGTCGGCCCGGACGCCGAAGCGCTCCTGGCCGCGGCCGGCAAGCTCACCCGCGACGGCGACGCGTTCACGGTGGCGCTGGACGACGACGCGGTGGTGCCGGACCTGGTCGCGGACCTCGTCGCATCAGGTGTACGCGTGCACGCCGTCGAACCGGGCCGGATCAGCCTCGAGGAGCGGCTGCTCGACATCCTGCGTTCTGGGTCCACAGAGGAGCACCGATGATCGTCCTCACCTTCGCCGCCCTGACCCTGCGGGAGGCCGCCCGCCGGCGCGTGCTGCGCGCCCTCGCGGTGATGACGTTCCTGCTGCTCGGTTTGAGCGCGTGGGGCTTCTACCGGCTGGACGCGGAGTTCGGCGGGCTCACCAGCGGCGAGGCCAGCATCGCGGCGTCCACTGTGCTCAACCTGGTGATGTTCGGCCTGAGCCTGATCGCCGCGCTGGGCACCGCGTTCCTGGCGGGCCCGACGATGGCGGGCGAGATGGAGTCGGGCGCGGCGCTGGCGATGCTGGCCCGCCCGATCCGCCGCGCGTCGGTGCTGGCGGGCAAGTGGCTGGGCCTGGTCATCTTCGGCAGCGGCTTCGTGGCGGTGGCGGGCTTCGCGCAGTTCTTGATCGTCTGGTTCACGATGGGCTACTGGCCACCGGGCCCGGTGACGGGCCTGGCGTTGCTCGCGGCCCAGACGACGGCGCTGCTCACCCTGGGCCTGCTGCTCAGCACGGTCATCTCCCCGATGGCCTCGGGCATCGTCGCCGTGGGCCTGTTCGGCGCGACCTGGATCGCGGGCGTGGTCGGCGGCATCGGTCGGGCGCTGGGCAACGACAGCGTGGCCCGCATCGGCGAAGTCTCCCGCATGCTGCTGCCCACCGACGGCCTGTGGCGGGGCGCGATGAACGCGTTCCAGGACCCGTCGGTCCTGCTCGCTCTCGGCCCAGGGATGCAGGGCCACCCGTTCATGGGCGAGGCGCCACTGACCGCCGCCTACCTCACCTGGGCGGCGGTCTGGATCGCCCTGGCCCTCACCTTGGCGGCCCTGTCCTTCCGCCGCCGCGACCTCTAGGCCGGGTTGCCCTGGGCGAGGCGGGACAGGTCGTCCCACTGCTCGATCTCGGCGAGGCGGGCGGCGTACTCGGCCCGTAGCGGGTCGAGGCCGTTGATGCCGAACAGCACGCGCAGCGGCGGGTTCGGGGCGTCGGCGAGTGCGAGGATCGCCGCGGCGGTGGCGGCGGGGTCGCCAGGGACGAAGCCCGACGCCGAGCCCGCGTACAGGGCTTCGTGGGCGTGCGCGTACGCCGGGATCCGCGTGACCTGCGGCGAGGTGGCGGCCAGGCCGGTGGGGAACACGATCGGCTCGATCAGGGTGACCTGGATGTCGAACGCGGCGACCTCGGCGGCCAGCGCCTGGCTCATCGCCTCGAGCGCCCACTTCGACGCCTCGTAGATGCCCAGCGCCGGGTACGCGATCAGGCCGCCCAGGGAGGAGACCTGCATGATCCGGCCGCGGCCCCGCCGGCGCATGCCGGGCAGCACGGCCCGGGTGGTCCACAGCGCGCCGAAGTAGTTGACGTCCATCTGCGCGCGGGCCTGCTCGGCGGTGACCTCCTCCACCGCGCCGACCAGCATGTGGCCGGCGTTGTTGACCAGCAGGTCGATGCCGCCGAAGCGCTGCTCGACCGCGTCGACCGCGGCGTCGACGGCGGCGCGGTCGGTGACGTCCAGTTCGAGCGCGAGCGCGCGGTCGCCGTAGCGGTCGGTCAGCGGCTTCAGGGACGCGGCGGCGCGGGCCGTGGCGGCGAGGTTGTCGCCGCGTTCCAGGATGGCTTCGGCCCAGTGGGCGCCGAGCCCGCGGGACGCGCCGGTGAGGAACCACGTGGACATGGTGCGTACTCCCAGGATCGGTCGGATCGGTCGTGATCCAGCCTGCGATCTTTCCCACGGCCCAGGCAGAGTGAGTCTCACTCCGCCACGCGCACACTGGGTGGGTGGATGCACCACTGCTGGCGGATTTCCTCAAGGTGCGCCGGGACGCGTTGCGTCCCGGCGAGGTCGGCGTGCCCGCGGCCGGCCGGCGCCGGACCCCCGGGCTGCGCCGCGAAGAGGTCGCCGCGCTGGCCGGGATCTCGACCGACTACTACACCCGGCTCGAACAGCAGCGGGCGACCGCCGTGCCGTCCGAGCCCGTGCTCCGTTCGCTGACCCGGGCGCTGCGGCTGAGCCAGGACGAGCGTGACCACCTCTACCGGCTCACCGGCCACCGTGTTCCCGACCGCCACACCGACGAGCGGCATGTTCCCGCGGCACTGCTCAGTGCCCTGGACGCGCTGACCGACATCCCGGCCCAGGTGATGACCGACCTCGGCGGGACCCTGGTGCAGAACGGCCTGGCCCGCGCCGTGTTCGGTCCGGACATCGTCGGCACCGGACCGGAGGCGAGCTTCATCTACCGCTGGTTCCGCGACCCCGCCGCGCGGAGCGGCTTTCCGGTCGAGGACCACGCCGCGGAGTCCCGCGCACTGGTCGCCGATCTGCGTGCCGCGGTGACCCGCCGCGGCGATGCGCCCGCCCGGTCGCTGGTGTCGCGCCTGCTGGCCGAGAGTCCCGAGTTCGCGGCGCTGTGGAAGCGGCACGACGTCGCCGCGCTGCGCCGTCGCCACAAGCGGATCCGCCATCCCGAGGTCGGACTGCTCGAGTTCGAGTGCCAGTTCCTCGCTGCCGAAGAACGCTCGCACATCCTGGCGATCTTCTCTCCGCTGCGGGGCACCCCGACCGCCGAGCGCCTGCTGGCCCTGACCCGGGCCGCCCGGTGAAACGGACCCCTTCCGGGCGTGGGCCCCAACGGGCCGGCTCCGGGCGCAACCCCCTGTTCGACGAGCTGAAGTCCGTACACGGCATGCTTCGACGTGATCTGGCGACCGTCCGCCGGCTCGCTGACGCCGCGGCCGGCGGGGCGCCCGCGCGCGACGTCAGGTCCGGACTGACGCGCCTGAAGACCAACGGGCCCCTGTTCCAGCTGCGGGTGAACTGCCTGAGCTACTGCCAGGTCGTGCACGCCCACCACCACAACGAGGACGAGGCCTTGTTCCCGGCGGTGGTACGGGCGGCGCCGCACCTGCGCGCGACCGTGGCCAAACTGAAGGACGACCACCGGCTCGTAGCCGACCTGCTCGACCAGGTCGAAGGCGCGGCACGCCAGCTCGGCGGCAACGACGCCGCACCCCGGCGCAAGCTGGTCGAGGCACTCCGCGCCCTGTCCGACCACCTGCTCGCGCACCTGGCCTTGGAGGAGACCGAACTCAAGCCGGTCCTGGCGAACTGGACCAGCTGGCCGGGCCGGCGCTGAGCAGGTCAGGCGGACACCAGCGGTAGGAACAGATCGTCGACGATCTCCAGGATCCGCTTGTCGGTGATGGGCTGGAAGGTCATCAGCATGTCGTGGCGCATCAGGTCGAACGGCATCGTCAGCACGACCGGCGGGATGCGGTCGAGGTCGATCTCGCCCCGCTCGTGCGCCCGGCGGTAGAGCTCCGCGGACCTCGGCTGGCGGTCACCGAGGAGCTTCTCGCGCACCTGGGCCGGGGTGAGACCACTGCTGGCCAGCAGGCCCGAGAAGGCGGCGCTGACGACCGTCACGAACGGGACGCGGCCGTTGCTGGCCCCCCTGAGCAGCGCGATCATGTCGCCGCGCAGGCTCCCGGTGTCGGGGATCTCGACGGGGTGCGTGTCACCGAAGTGCTGGATCGCGGCGAGCACGAGGTCGTCCTTGCGCGGCCAGCGCCGGTACAGCACCGCGACCCCGGTCCGCGCGCGGGCCGCCACCGACTCCATCGTCAGCCGGGCGAAGCCGACCTCGACGAGCTCGTCCCACGCGGTCTCCAGCAGCGCGGTCTCGAGCGCCTCCCCGCGCCGGCGCTGCCGGGTGCGCTGCGCCTGTTCGGTCATGCCGTTCAGCGTACCGTCAATCGGGCAATAAGAGAGGCTTGCATTCCTTAACGAGGCCGCCTAGCTTCATAAGAGAAGGAACCATCTCTTATGAAGGCGGGCTCCGCATGGTCGCGACACCTGTGCAACCTCCGACCGAGAAGCTGGACCCCGGCGTGGTCAGGACGGCCCTGATCCTCATCGTCGGCGCGATGGCCGTCGTCTTCGACACGACGATCGTCAGCGTCGCCCTGCACACCCTCGCGGAGAGACTGGACACCTCGGTCACCACGATCCAGTGGGTGACCACCGGCTACCTGCTGGCGCTGGGCATCGCGGTGCCGCTGTCCACCTGGGGCCTGCAGCGGTTCGGCGGGAAGCGGCTGTGGATGTTCTCCCTCGCCGTGTTCCTCGCCGGCTCGATCGGGGCCGCCCTCGCGTGGAACGTCGGGTCGCTCATCGGCTGGCGGGTCGTCCAGGGCATCGGCGGCGGTCTCATGCTCCCGCTGATGACCACGCTCATCTTCCAGGCCGCGCACGGCAGATCGCTCGGGCGGCTCGTCACCTACGTCGCGTTGCCGGCACTGCTCGGCCCGATCCTCGGCCCGCTGGTCGGCGGCGCCATCGTGACGCACCTGAGCTGGCGGTTCATGTTCGCCGTGAACGTGCCGTTCTGCGTGGTCGGCCTCCTGCTGGCTCAGCGTTACCTGCGTCTCGACGAACCCGCGGCCGAGCGGCCGAAACTTGACGTGGCCGGGCTCGTCCTGATCGCGCCGGGCATCCTGCTCGTCCTGCTGGGGTTGGCCAACGCGGGGTCCGCCGCCGGGTTCGCCCACCCGGACGTCCTCGTCCCGCTCGTCGCCGGCGTCGCGCTGCTGACGACCTTCATCGGGTACGCGCTGCGCAAGAGTCACCCGCTCGTCGAGATCGGGCTGCTGGCCAAGCGATCGGTCGCCTCCTCGAGCGCGGTGCTGTTCTTCTCCGGCTTCTCCCTGTACGGCGCGATGCTGCTGATGCCCCTGTACTACCAGGGCGTGCGCGGCACCACCTCGCTGACCGCCGGGCTCATGCTCGTACCCCAGGGAGTCGGCGCTCTGTTGTCCCGCACCGTCGTCGGCAGCAACGTCGACCGGTTCGGCGCACGCGCGATCGCGCTCGCCGGTTTCGCCGTGGTCGCCGCCGCGACCGTTCCGTTCGCCCTGGCCGGGCCGCACACCAGCGCCTGGTCGCTCGCCTGCTGGATGGTCGTCCGCGGCTTCGGGCTCGGCGCCGTCACCATGCCCGTGATGGTCGCCGGCTACATCGGACTCGACAAGCAGCAGATCCCGCACTCCAGCGTCCTGACCCGCACCGCGCAGCAGATCGGCGGCTCGTTCGGCACGGCCGTCCTCGCGGTGATCCTCGCCGCCGCCACCACCGCGCACGAGTCGGTCGCCGACGCGTTCCATGTGGCGTTCTGGTGGTCGGTCGGCTTCTCCGCCGTGGCCGTCCTGCTGTCGCTGTGGCTGCCGGGCGCCCAACAGGCACCGGAACCCGCACCGGCGCCCCCAGCCAGGAACTGACTGGACGCGATGATGCCAAGGCTTGTAGCTTGCAGCGGACCGCGACACCACCCGAGGAGGTGAGACCCATGAACGCTGCACGGACATGGGTGCTCCGCCTTCCCGTCACGGTCGGGCGATCGACGTAGGTGTCGCCGGGAGCGCCGGACCGACGAGGCACTCCCGAAAGGCAACACCCATGAACTCTTCGCGGTACGACGTGGTCATCGCTGGTTGCGGGCCGACCGGCGCGATGCTTGCCGCCGAGCTACGGCTGCACGACGTGCGGGTACTCGTCGTGGAGAAGGAAACCGAGCCCGTGTCGTTCGCCCGCATCGTCGGCCTGCACATCCGCAGCATCGAGCTGATGGCGATGCGCGGGCTGCTGGACCGCCTTCTCCAACACGGCAGAAAGCGTCCGGCCGGTGCCTACTTCGCCGCCATCGACCAACCCGCTCCGCAGGGCCTCGATTCCGCGTACGCCTACCTGCTGGGCATCCCGCAGCCGGTCATCGTCCGCCTGCTCGAGGAACACGCGATCGCGCTGGGCGCCCAGGTCCGGCGTGGTCGCGCGGTGGCCGGTCTGGCGCAGGACGACGACGGTGTGACGGTCGAGCTGGCCGGCGGGGAACAGGTGCGATCGCGCTACCTCGTCGGCTGCGACGGCGGGCGCAGCATCGTGCGCAAGCTGCTCGGCATCGGCTTCCCCGGCGAGGCTTCGCGGACCGAGACGCTGATGGGGGAGATGGCCGCGGCCGCGCCAGGTGAGGAGATCGCCGCCAAGATGGCCGAGGTCCGCGGGTCCCGTCAGGGATTCTGGCTCCGGCCTGTGGGCGTCGGGCTTTACAGCGTCGTGGTCCGGGCCGCGGGAGTCAGCGACCGTGCGGAACCGCCCACCCTGGACGATTTCAAGCAACAGCTGCGTGCCATCGCCGGGACGGATTTCGGCGTGCATTCCCCGCGCTGGCTGTCCCGCTTCGGGGACGCCACCCGGCTGGCCGAACGTTATCGGGCCGGGCGGGTGCTGCTGGCCGGCGACGCGGCACACATCCATCCGCCCATCGGCGGGCAGGGCCTGAACCTGGGCGTCCAGGACGCGGTCAACCTCGGCTGGAAGCTGGCCGCACAGATCCGCGGCTGGGCGCCGGACACGTTGCTGGACACCTACGAGGCCGAACGCCGGCTGGTCGCCGAGGGCGTGCTGGACAACACCCGCGCGCAGATGGAACTGCAGTCCACCGAGCCGGGCCCGCAGGCCGTGCGCCGGCTGCTCATCGAGCTCATGGCCTTCGACGACGTGAACCGGCATCTGGTCGAGAAGATCAGCGCGATCGGCGTCCGCTACGACTTCGGCGCGGGCCCCGACCTGCTCGGCCGCCGCCTGCGCGACGTGGAGCTGGCACAGGGCAACCTCTACGGTCTGCTGCATCGCGGCCGGGGCCTGCTCCTGGACCGCACCGGGCGCCTGACCGCCGGCGGCTGGTCGGACCGGGTCGACCACCTCGCGGATCCCACCGCGGAGCTGAGCGTCCCGTGCGTCCTGCTGCGTCCCGACGGTCACGTCGCGTGGATCGGTGACGACCAGCAGGACCTGAACGACCACCTCGGCCGCTGGTTCGGCAGGCCCGCCGGCTAGCCAGGAACCGTCCGGGTGAGCATGTGTGCCTCGCGCATGCGGCCGTCGGGCGTGAACCGGCCGAAGAAGTGGACGTCGATGGCGAAGCGGCGGCCGCGGTCCTCGACGTGCATGGTGTAGCGGGCCGCGAGCCCGTCCGCCTGCGCCACGGCCTCGTGCACCTCGACGCGGCTGCTGGGCTTGCGCTTGCGCAGCGGGCGCGCGTGCGCGATCAGCTTGGCCCGGTCCATCCGGTGCCCGTCGGCGACCTGGACCACGTCCGGCGTGTGGTAGCGGTCGACGACCGTCGCCGCCTCCTCCTCGCTGTGCAGCACCTCCCGCCCGAACGAGGTGACGAAGTCGAAGATGAACTGCTTCGGATCGGTCCCGTCGAACGCCCGCATGCCGCCCCCAAACCATTATCTTTGACAGCTTGTAAGATATACGCGCCCAACCATTCTTTACAAGGTGTAAGAGATGACGCGCAACATGCGAGCCGACGCCCAGCGCAGCCGGGACTCCATCCTGGACGCGGCGGTCGAGCTGTTGAACGCCGGCCCGGACCCGAGCCTGGACACCATCGCCGCTGCCGCCGGGGTGACCCGGCAGACGGTCTATGCCCACTTCCGCTCGCGCGAGGCCCTGCTCGCCGCCGTGCTGGACCGCGTCACCGACGAGGCCATGGCCGCGCTCGACGCCGTCGACCTCGACGCCGGCACGGCGACCGAGGCACTGCTGCGGCTGCTCGACACGAGCGCCCGGATCACCGCCCGGCACGGCGTCCTGTTCCAGCGCGCCAACGCCGTCCCGGTGACACCGCGCGAGGACCAGGAACGCCACGAACCGGTCACGGCGCGCCTGGTCCGCGTGATCAGCCGCGGCCAGCGCGCGGGGGAGTTCGACGCCGAACTCTCCGCAGCGTGGCTGGCCACGCTCACGATCCGGATCGGCCACGCCGCGGCCGAGGAGGCCGACGCCGGCCGGATGTCCCACGCCGAGGCCGACGCCGCCCTGCGCACCAGCCTCCTCCGCCTCCTTGGCGCCCGCTAGCGCCTCGCGTCGCTTCAACCAGGAGGAGGGAACGCCGCCGTAGTTGCTCGCGACCGATCCTGCCGGACGCGGACCCGGTTATCGAGTGGCAGCCACCCAGGAGCGGAAGCCGTCCCGCCAGGTCGGGTACTTCGGCGTCCAGCCGAGCTCCTTGCGCGCCTTGGTGTTCGACGCGCCCCGTGCCTCGGTCATCTGCGTGACGATGAACTCGCCGGCCAGCATCCGGCCGAGCCACACCGGCAGGCGCATCGGTGGCTTCGCGCCCGCGACCTCCGCCAGGTACGGCAGCCACTCCGACACCGGCGCCGGCTCGTCGTCCACGACGTTGTAGACGCCCGGTGCGCCGCCCTCGACCGCCGCCTGGGCCGCGCCGGCCGCGTCGTACGTCTCGATGAACGACCAGACCCCTGTGCCGCCGCCGATGATCGGCATCTGCCGCTTGCGTACGCCGTCGACGAACTGGTCCGAAGCGCCCGGACCGTAGAACGTGCCGTAGCGCAGCACCAGGCCTTCCGGCACGGACGACGGTACGACGTCGTCCAGGTAGCGGATCGCGGCCATCGCCTGCGCGGCCGACGGGACCGGTCGCGGGTCCAGCGCGTCGTCCTCGGTCTTGACCATGCTGCCGGTCCGCGCGTAGATGAAGTTGTGGCCCTGGGCCACGACCCGGCGGGCGCCGACCTCCTTCGCCGCGGCCAGCAGGTTGTCGGTGCCGCGGGTACGCAGCGCGCTGGTGGCGGCGAACTCCTGGTCGACGTTGCGCAGCCGGCCCATCTCGGACAGCGCCGTCATCTGGTGCACGATCACCTCGGGCTCGGCGGCCCGCACGGCGGCGATCACGCCCTCGCGGTCCAGCCCGTCCACGACGACCGGCGTGGCGCCCGCCGCGCGCAGCCCGTCGACCTTGCCCGGCGACCGCGTGGTGGCGGTGACCTGGTGTCCCGCTTCGACCAGTCCGGGGACGAGGTGGCGACCCACCGCACCCGTCGCTCCGGTTACGAACACTCGCATGACTTCGTCCTTCCCCGTGCTCCTTTCTCTGAACGACGAGGCGGCGACGAGAAGTGTCAGGCCGGTGTACCGTCCGTCACAGGAGCCACTCCGGCCCAGCGGCCCTGGCTGATGGACTCGAACATCGAGGTGTACGCGTAGATCCACCACGGTTCCTCGCCGAGCCGGGCCAGCGTCGCGATCAGCTCCGCCGAGGTGCATTCGGCGTACGCGTACCCGGCCGCCTCGACCACCTCCGCCACCGTGGGGCTCTCGGGTCCGGTCACGTCGCGGTGCCCGTTGACGGGCTCGCCGAGCGCCAGCGCGGCCAGGCCGCGCGCCACGTCCTCGCGGGAGACCAGCGACACCCGGGCGGAGCCGGCCGGCAGCGCGACGGTCCCGTCGACGGCCACCTGCCGGACCAGGCTGAGGAAGAACTCCGTGAACAGGCCGGTCCGCACGATGGAGTACGGGCGGTCGCCCGCGCGCAGCAGGCGTTCGGTGTCGCCGTTGGTGAAGGCGTAGCAGAACGGCGACTCCATCGCCACGTCGAGCCCGCTGAGCTGCACGATGTGCGCGACACCGCCGGCGGCGGCCAGCACGTTGCGGTGGTGCGTGACCACTCGGGCCGCCTCGCCGTCGCTGGACACGAACACCAGCGTGTGTACGCCCTCGAACGCCGCCCGCAGCGCCGCGCGATCGTCGTAGGGCGCCGTTCTGCTGGACAGCGCGACCACGTCGTGCCGGCCGTCCTCGGCCAGCAGCTCGACCACGCGGCCGCCGATGCGACCCGTACCTCCGGTGACCGCGATCCTCATCGACTCTCCCCGCGCGCTCGTCGTAGACAGGTCAACCTAGCGCGCGGGCGGTGCTCAGTCGGTCCAGAGGCGGCCGGGCAGCCGCTGGGTGACCTCCTGCAGCAGGAACTCGTTGCCGTCCGGGTCGGTGAACGACGCGAACGTGCGGTAGGAGCGGCCCTGCGGATCTGGGCCCGCGTCCGGCTGTCCGCCGTCGAGGTGGAACACCGGGCTGACCTCGACGCCCCGGGTGACCAGGTCCGCCCGGGCCGCGTCGATGTCGCTGACGATCAGCTCCATGCGCCGCGCGGAGCCCGGCTCGGCCGCCGTGATGCCCTGGCCGAACTGGATCGAGGCGTCCGAGTGCGGTGGCGTGAACTGCACGCCGCGGACGTCGTCGCCGAAGTCCAGGTCGGCGTCCAGTCGCCAGCCCAGGCTCTGGTAGAACTCCTTGGACCGGTCGACGTCCGCGACGGGGAGGGTCACCACCTCGAGCCGCATGTCGACCGGGCCGATGCCCGCCGGCGTCCGGCTGCTGCTCATCTCGACCTCCATCGGTCGAATCGGTCGGCCGCGCAGGGCCGTGATCTTCAGCCCACGCTACGCCGCGTGACCGCGCTGGTCGGGCGTTCCGGACCGGCCGGCGGCCAGCACCAGCTCCGCGGACTCCAGCAGCGTGCGCCGGACCAGCTCGTCCGGCACGTCGTCGAGCGTCGCGCCGGCGGTCAGGGCGCTGCGGAGCAGCTCGAGCACCGCGACGGCGCGGATCCGGGCCACCGCTGACGGCGCCGGGCCGGCGAGCCAGTCGCGCAGCCGCGCGTTGGTCTCGACGATGTCGGCGATCAGCGGCGCCAGCGCGGGCAGGATGGCGGCCGCGTCGCGGAGGAACAGGTTGGCCACGGCGCGGTGGGCCAGCAGCGTGTCGACACACCGACGCAGGATCCGGTGCACGTCGGCCGGCGTGCGGCCGCTCGCCTCGGCATCCGTGACGATGTCGTGCCACTGCGTGAGCAACGGCTGGACGACGGCGACCAGAAGATCCTGTTTGGAAGGGAAGTGATAGTAGAGCGAGGCCTTCGTGATGCCCACCCGGTCGGCGATCTCGCGCAGGCTCGCCGTGGCGTAACCACGGTCGGTGAACAGGGCCAACGCGTGCTCGCGGATCCGGTCCCGGGTGGCGCCGACCATGTCCATCACGACCTCCGGACGTTGCTCAGCCGGCTCACAGCTTTCAGCGCAGAGAATAACCGCGCGCGCGGGGTAGTGCGCCCGGCATAGAATCCCGTCTACCGGGCGGCAGGTTGGGGGGACATGATGTTCGAACGGTTGGGGCGGTTCGTCGTCTACAAACGATGGTGGGTCATCGTGGCGTGGCTGGTGGCGGCGGGTGCCGCACTTGCTTTCGCGCCCGAGCTGAAGACCACCTCGGATCAGGCGAACTTCCTGCCGAACAGCTACGAATCGATCCAGGCGACCGAGATCGCGCAGGGTGCGTTCGGTCAGACGGACGGCGCCACCGCGACCATCGTGGTCCGGCGCACCGACGGCGGTCAGCTGACCGCCGCGGACCAGGCGACCGTCGGCAAGCTCGCGGAGACGATCTCCGGGGCCGGGATCGACAAGGTAACCGGCGCCGTCACGGCGCCGCAGGCGGTGTCGCCGAACAAGCTCGTCCAGCTCGTCACCGTCGGCCTCGGCGACAATCCGCAGGACCCGACGCTGACCGCGGCGATCGAGAGCATCCGGACCACCAGCGATCCGGTGCTCGCCAACACCGGGCTCGAACGCCTGGTCACCGGCGACATAGCGATGTACGCCGACAACGAGGACGCGTTCAACAACGCGCTGGTCATCGTCGGCGCGGCCACGTTCCTGCTGATCGTGGTGCTGTTGCTGATCATCTATCGCAGCCCGCTGGCGGCGATCCTGCCGCTGGTCACCGTCGGCATCGTCACGGTGGTCTCGACCGGCTTGATCGCCACGATGGCTGACGTCTTCGGGCTCGACGCCGACCCGTCGATCGAGATCATCCTGACCATCGTGTTGTACGGCGTCGGCACCGACTACATCCTGTTCCTGCTCTTCCGGTTCCGCGAACGACTACGCGCGGGCGACCAGGTCAAACCGGCGCTGGTCACCTCGGTGCACCGCGTCGGCGAGGTGATCGCGTCCGCGGCCGGCGCCATCGTGATCGCGTTCCTGGCGCTCCTGCTGGCCGTCTTCGGCGCGTTCCGCAGTCTCGGCCCCGCGCTGGCCATCGCGGTCGTGGTGATGGGCCTGGCCGCCGTGACGCTGGTCCCGGCGATCGTGTCGCTGGTCGGCACCGCCGTGTTCTGGCCGTCCAAGAGCTGGAAGCGCACCCCGAAGGGCACGGTCTTCCAGCGCCTGGGCCGGTTCACAGGTCGGCGGCCCGCGGTGGTCGCGCTGCTCTCCGGCGGGTTGATGGTCGCGCTGGCGGCCGGGTCGTTCTTCATGGAGACCGACTACGACCAGAACGCGCAGCTGCCCAGCGGCACCGAGTCGGCCGAGGGCTACGAGGCGCTGCAGGCCGGCTTCCCGGCCGGTGCGCTGGCGCCGACACAGGTCATCGTCCAGTCCGACGGCGGCGCGCGGATCGACCCCGCCTCGCTGACCGGGCTGGCCGACAAGCTGAAGGCCGTGCCCGGCGTGGGCAGCATCATGCCCGGGCCGGAGGGGAGTCCGGCCACGTTGAGCCAGGACGGCACGGTGGCGCGGGTCGACCTGCTGCTGGCCGGCAGCCCGTACTCCAACGAGGCGCTGGCCCTCGCGGGCGGTGAGCTGCGGGACGTCGCCCACGCGAACGCGCCGCCGGGCACCAAGGCCTACGTGGGCGGTCTCAGCTCGGTGTTCGCCGACGTCAAGGACGCCAACGACCGTGACCTGCGGGTCATCTTCCCGGTCGCGGGCGTGCTCATCGCCATCATCCTGGCGCTGCTGCTGCGCAGCCTGGTCGCGCCGCTCTACCTGATCGTCGCGGTCGTGCTGGGCTTCTTCGCGACGCTCGGCGCCACGGTTATCGCGTTCCAGGGCATCGGGGGCAAGCCGGGCCTGTCGTTCACCTTGCCGATCATCCTCTATCTGTTCGTGGTGGCGATCGGCACCGACTACAACATCCTGATGATCGCCCGACTACGCGAGGAGGCCAGGCTCGGCAACGACCCGCGCACGGCCGCGGACCTGGCCGTCGAGCACGCCGGGCCGTCGGTAGGCGCGGCGGGCCTGATCCTGGCCGGCACGTTCGCCTCCATGCTGCTGGCGGGCATCGCGTTCCTGATGGAGATGGGCTTCTCGGTCTCCGTCGGCATCCTCATCTCGGCCTTCGTGATGGCGATGTTCCTGGTGCCGAGCATCACGGCGCTGGTCGGCCGCCGGGCCTGGTGGCCCGGTCACGCCGACACCGCGCCGGCGGCGGAGCCGGAGCGCGACCTGGCCTACTCGGGGCGGCCCAGCTCCGACTGACCGTCCAATCACGACAAAGGCGCCGGCGAATCGCCGGCGCCTTTGTCGTGCGCGGAATTTGCCGGTCCAGCGCATTGACAGCGGTCATGAAACCTGGGACACCTATCAGGTCATTGGCTCCTTCGATGCAAGAAAGGCTGTATAAGACATGAACTTCCTGTTCGCCGTCATCATCGGCGCTGTTATCGGTCTTGCCGGTGGTTTCGCGCTCAAGAGCCGGCAGCCCAACGCGCTGTGGCTCGCGCCGGCGCTGGCCGTGGCCGGCGCGCTGGTGGCGGCACTGCTCGCGCTGATCTTCGGTGACGACCGGCAGTACGGTTGGAAGGAAATCACGCTACAGATCGTGCTGGCGCTCGTCGGCGTCGCCGCGACGTACTACCTCGGCACCCGCAAGCCCGCCGACACGACCGCGACGCCCGCGCCGTGATATCGCACTGAACGCGTGTGGCGGTGCGCCGAAAGGCGGACCGCCACACGTTTTCAGCGGGTGTAGAGGGCCTCGACGTCGGCGGCGTACCGCTCGGCCACGACCTTCCTTTTGATCTTGAGGGTCGGGGTGAGCTCGCCGTCGGCCTCGGTGAAGTCACGAGGCAGGACGCGGAAGGTCTTGACCTGCTCGGCTCGGGACACCGCCCGGTTGGCGCGGTGGATGGCAGTGCCGATCTCCTTGCGCAGGTCGGGGCTGTGTCGCAGTTCGGCGAGCGACCCACCGGACTTGCCGTGGCCGGCGCGCCAGCGGTCCCAGGCCTCCGGGTCGATGGTGACCAGGGCGGCCACGTACGGACGGCCGTCACCGACGAGCATGCATTGGCTGACCAGCGGGTGCGCCCGGACGGCCTCCTCGATCGGGCCGGGCGTGAGGTTCTTGCCCGCGGCGGTGATGAGCACCTCCTTCATCCGACCGGTGATCCGCAGGAACCCGTCCGGATCCAGGCTGCCGAGGTCACCGGTGCGGAACCAGCCGTCAGCGGTGAACGTGGCGCGGGTGGCCTCCGGGGCGTTCCAGTAGCCCTGGAAGACCACGTCGCCGCGCGCCTGGATCTCGCCGTCGTCGGCGATGCGAATCTCCACCCCTGGCACCGGGCGGCCGACGGTGCCGATGCGCTGCGCCGACGGCACGTTCACCGTCAGCACCGGCGAGGTCTCGGTCAGTCCGTAGCCCTCCAGGACGGTGATCCCCGCACCGCGGAAGAAGTGCCCCAGGTGCTCGCCGAGCGGCGCCCCGCCGACGATCGCCATCTCGCACCGTCCGCCGAGCGGCCGGCGACCGCGGGCTCAGCGGCTGGCTGCTCGCCGCGCAGGCCGGTGGTGCGCTGGTCGGCG
>NZ_JBFAIU010000103.1:0-22540 GCF_040654855.1 Asanoa sp. NPDC050611 | reverse complement strand
GTAGAGAGCGGTGACGTGCGCGGGCACTCCCCAGCGGGCGGCCTGGTCGAACCGCGCCCGGTACGGCCCGACGGCATCCTCAGCCTCGGGTGGCTCGCCAGTTGGGCCGGGTCCAGCGGGGCGTAGCCGAACCAGGGTGACACGCGGGGCGTGGGCGGCGGGTCGCCGAGGAGGTCCGCGGGGCGGACGACGAGCGGATCCTTTTCCAGCGCGTACAACCGGCCCTCGATCGTGTCCGGGGGTGGGATGTCCACGCCGTGCCCGTGCAGGGTGCCGAGGGCGGTGGCCAGGACCGCGTACTCCCTGCCCAGCCTGGTGGCGACGATCGCGCCGGCGCTCCACCACTCGACCTGGCGCCCGCCCATCCGCATGCTGCTCCTCTCCCGCTGGAGATGGCCGTTGTGCGCGTGCACCAGGGCCGGGCCCCGCTCGGCGATCGCGAGCAGGTTGGCGGCCATCATCGACGCCCGGATGGTCAGCAGCCAGGCCATCCGGCTCGGCGACGGGTCGGCCATCCAGTGGTGGTAGCGCAGCAGTCCGACGGCGGTCCGGCCGTGCACGTGGTGTGGCTCGGTTTCCAACAGCACGTTGAGGTCGTCGGCGAGCAGGCGCAGCTCGCGGGCCTCGGGCGTGCGCCCCACGGACTGCGACGGGTCCAGCATCGCGGCCGGGTTGGTCCAGCGCTCGTCGGCGCCGAGCAGGGTGTCGAGCCGGTCGGCGGTGCAGGGCAGCAGGTCGGCGTCGACCCGCTCGGCGAGGTGGGCGTGGAGCCCGAGCAGCGCCGCGCGCGGGCTCGCGGCGTGGGTGATCTCCAGCGGGCCGTCGAAACCGGCGAAGCGCACCTGGTCATCCGCGGGTCGGCCGGCGTTGTGGGCGCGCATCCAGCGCACGAGCTCACGGTTGCCCGGGAAAGCGCCCCACTCGTGGCTGAAGCCGCGCGCCATGGCCTCGTCGAGCGTGCCGGCGCCCGAGGTGACGTAGTCGTCGACGACCAGGCCGCGCAGGCAGTCGCTCTCGAGGGCGATCGTCCGGTAGCCCTCCTGCTCGACGAGCTGCCGGAAGAGGTCGTTGCGGAGGCTGAGGAGGGCGTCGGGGCCGTGGGTGGGCTCGCCCAGGGCGAGGAGTCGGGGCTTCGCGGGGAGCAGGCTCAGCACGGTGGCGGCGTCGATCGTCACCCCTTCAACGCTATCGTTGAACTACCGTTTGAACCTTTTTCCTGCTGCAGAGCCTGAGATGCCATCAAACCTTCAAGACGGTGTACGGCTGCGGCCGGTCGATCTGGCCCGCGGGCACGGTTTGTCGACGCAGGCGGTGCGCAACTACGAGGCGGCCGGGATCCTGCCGGGTGCCGCGCGCACGCCCCACGGTTACCGGACCTACACCGCGGCGCACGCGCTGGCGCTGCGGGCGTTCCGCGCGCTCGTCCCCGGCCACGGCCACCGGACGGCCACCTTGATCATGCAGAACGTCAACGGGGGTACGACCGAGGAAGCGCTGCGGCTCGTCGACGAGAGCCACGCCCAGGTGCTCGAGGACCGGCGCACCCTGCGGGCGGTCGAGGCGGCGCTGCGCGACCTGGGACCCGTGGCGGCGGAACGCGGCGACACGTTCGTCGGCCCGCTGGCGCGGCGGCTCGGCATCCGCGCGGCCACCCTGCGCAAGTGGGAACGCGCCGGCGTCGTCGCACCGCGCCGCGACCCGCGGACGGGCTACCGGGTCTACGGCGCGGCCGACGTACGCGACGCCCAACTGGTCCACCAGCTCAGGCGGGGCGGCTACCTGCTGGAGCAGATCGCACCGCTGATCGCCCAGGTCCGCGCGGCCGGCGGCGTCGCACCCCTCGAGTCGACGCTGCGCGACTGGCACGCCCGCCTGTC
The DNA here is from genome assembly GCF_040654855.1 of Asanoa sp. NPDC050611. Taxonomy (NCBI): domain Bacteria; kingdom Bacillati; phylum Actinomycetota; class Actinomycetes; order Micromonosporales; family Micromonosporaceae; genus Asanoa; species Asanoa sp. NPDC050611. The sequence continues at coordinate 20,663 of NZ_JBFAIU010000103.1, read as the reverse complement.
GTCCCGCAGCCGAGCCATGCTCGCGGGCGCGGCCGCCCTGGACGCCTACCTCGCGAGCCGGGAGCTGTAGGGGCCCGCCCGGTCAGGGTTGGAAGTAGTCAGTTCCCCAGCAGGTCGCGTCCGCCGGCAGCTCCCACCAGTGCGGCATGGACGTCGGCGGCCAGGCCGCGTCCGGCTGGAAGTCCAGCCACCGGCCGTCGAAGGGCGGGGCGCCGGCGCGGGCCAGGGCCAGCAGCCGTTCGCCCTCGGCCCGGACCGCGACGGCCTCGGCCTCGTCCCAGAACGCCGGCTCGCCCGTGTATTCGGCGAACGCGTCCTCGTCCTTCCACGACCACCTGCCGTCCGGGTAGACGAGCAGGTCGAGCTCCTGGTCGTAGACGTCGACCCCGCCGGCCCACCGGGTGATCGGGCGCTCCAGGTTGACGTACCAGTGGCTGAACCCGGCGCCGGCCGGCCAGCCCCACCAGATCGAGTGGGCCGCGCCGGGCGGCATCAGCATCAGGGTCCGGTACGGCTGCCAGGTGCTCAGGGTCAGCATCGTCGTCATCCGCAGCGAGGTGAGCTCGACAGCTGCCGTGTCGGTCGGCCGGCGCCGTCGACCCGGCGCATGACCTGTGAGCCCGCCTCGACCCACAGCGCCAACCCGTGCTCGTCGTCGCTGACGACCCGCCCGCACAGCACCGAGCCGACCCGGCCGTCCGGGTACAGGTGCCGGCGTACGATCGTCTGCCCGCGCTCGAAGATCATTCGAGCACGGTACCTAGAGACCGTTGCGGGTGAAGGTCACGTGGGTGACGCCGCTCGGCGAGGAGATCGACTCGGCCCATCCGCTTGCAGCTCCGATCTTGCCGGACGTACCTTTCACCTCGCCTTCGTCCAGGTGGGTGCGCCGGACACGGAACGGAGAGGGGCGTGCACGCGGGGTGGAGCTCCGGGACATCGAGATTTTCCTGACGCTGGCGGAAGAACTGCATTTCGGCCGGACCGCCGAGCGGCTGCGTGTCTCGCAGGCCCGGGTGAGCCAGGTGATCAAGGCGCAGGAGCGGCGCATCGGCGGCGCCCTGTTCGAGCGGACCAGCCGCGTCGTGACGCTTACCCCGCTCGGGGTGCAGCTGCGCGACGACCTGCGGGTGGGATACGACGCGATCCGCGGCGGCGTGGCGCGGGCGACCGAGTCCGCGCGCGGTGTCACCGGGACCGTGCGCGTGGGTGTCCTGGGCGCGGTCGGGCACGAGATCCGCGACGTGATCGAGATGTTCTGTCACCGCCACCCGCGATGCGACGTCGTCCAGCCGGAGATCCACATCAGCGATCCGTTCGCCGAGCTCCGCGCCGGCGATGTGGATCTCGCACTGCTCTGGCGACCGATCCGGGAACCTGATCTCACCGCGGGCCCCGTTCTGCTGACCGAGGGACGCCTGCTCGCGGTCTGGGCCGGCCACGAGCTGGCCGACCGGTCGTCCGTGTCGCTGGCCGACTTCGGTGGACGGGTCTTCATCGACCCCGGGCCGCGGGTGCCCGGGTACTGGATGGCGGCCATGCTGCCGACGGCCACCCCCGACGGCGTGCCGGTGCTGCGTGGCCCGCAGGTCAGGACGTTTCACGAGGTGCTGCACGCGCTGTCGAACCACCAGGCGCTGTCACCGCTCTCCGAGCACTACGCCCGCTACTACGCGCACCCCGGCATCGTTCTCCTGCCCGTCGAGGACGCGCCGCGTACGGAGTGGGCCCTGGTGTGGCGGACAGGCGATCTCGCACCGCGGGCGCGGGCGTTCGTCGACGTCGCGACGGCACGCGGTGTGCGCGGCTTCGGCCGTTGACCGGTCGCCGGGAACCACGCGGCCGCTCTATCGTCGACCGGGTGACGCATCCCGTGCTCATCGACTGCGACCCGGGACACGACGACGCGCTGGCCCTGCTGCTGGCGGTGGGCGACCCCCGCTTGCGGGTGCTCGGCGTCACCACCGTCGCCGGCAACCAGACGCTCGACAAGACCACGCGGAACGCCTTGCGGATCCTCGGGCTCGCCGGTGTCGCCGACCTACCGGTCGCGGCCGGGTGCGACCGCCCGCTGGTCGGCGACCTGCGCGTCGCCGGGGACATCCACGGTGCGTCCGGGCTCGACGGGCCTGACCTCGACGGCCCGGTCGCCGAGCCGGCGGACGTGCACGCGGTCGAGCTGATGCGGCGGCTGATCGTGGGGTCCGCCGAGCCGGTCACCCTGGTCGCCCTCGGGCCGCTGACCAACGTCGCGTTGCTGCTGCGCCAGCATCCCGAGGTCGCGCCGCGCGTACACCGGGTGGTCTTCATGGGTGGTTCGACCGAGCGCGGCAACACGACGCCGTACGGCGAGTTCAACATCGTCACCGACCCGGAGGCGGCGGACGTCGTGCTGCGTTCGGGCCTGCCGACCACGATGATCGGGCTGAACGTGACCCACCAGGCCCGTGCGACCGCGGAGATCATCGCGGAGTTCCGCGGGCTGGGCACCCGGCTGGGCGCGGTCTGCGCGGAGCTGATGACGTTCTTCGCGAGCAGCTACCTGCGCGTTTTCGGGTTCCCGGATCCCCCGGTGCACGACCCGATCGCGGTCGCGGCCGTCATCGACGCGTCGATCGTCCGGACGGTGGCGGCGCCGGTCGCGGTCGAGCTGGCGGGCACGCACACCCGCGGTGCGACCGTCGTGGACCTGCACGGCCGCACCGGCGGCGCGGCTGACACGGACGTCGCCGTGGGCCTCGACGTGGACGCCTTCTGGCGCCTCCTCATGGCCGCGGTGCGGCGGCTGGGTGCAACGCCAGCGGCACGAACGAGTGGTCCCGCCAGATCAGTCGGGACCGTTCCTCCGGGTACGGCGTGACCGCCGGCGAGGTGTCGAAGACCTGGGTCAGGCGACGGTTGTCGTAGGGCGGCCAGCCGGGGTCGCCCGTGGTGGCGAACGTCGTCCAGGCGGTGCGCATCCGCTTCGACAGGTCGGTCGCCGCGCGCGTGGGGCGCTCGCCGATCAGCATGGCCGGCTGTCCGCTCGTCAGGTTGCCGAACACGAGCGGCACGTCGAGGCCGTGGCAGGCGCCGAGTGCGCCGCCCATGCCCGGGGCCGGCCAGGTCAGCTCGTAGACGTGCGCCCGGCCGCCGCCCGCGAGCTGGGCCTCGGCCAGGTGGAGGGTGGGCATCCGGAAGAGCCAGTCCTCGTGCACCAGTTCGTACAACTGGTCGGCGCCCGCCTCGGGATAGGCGGCGCGGTAGTCACCGGCGCCGAAGAGCCGCAGGGCCGTCTCCGCCTGGTCGGTCGTCACCTGCCCGAGGTAGCCGGTGAAGACCGTGAACAGGCGATGCTCGTCGCGGGTGTGGCCGGCGAGCAGGTCGACGTCCCGGCCCGCGCCGGCGGTCAGGGCCTGCCAGGGCGTCACCGGCAGAACGTCGCCGTCGACGACGGGGGCGAACAGGATCGAGCGGTGCGCCGGCAGGCCCCAGCGGCCCGCCTGGTCGGCCATCGTGTCGGAGACGGTGTCCGCGGCCAGGACCAGCAACGCGGGGTCCACAGTGGCCAGATCACCGGCGGTGGCACGTGACCCGATCTCGGCCGCGCAGGTGGAGGCGATGTCGGCAGCGAGGTCCGGTGCGAAGAACGTGCCCGGCATGCTCTGGACGACCGCCCGGCGGAACAACCCGGCCGCCCGCGGCATGGCCAGCAGTGCCGCGACCGATCCCCCGCCCGCTGACTGGCCGAAGAGCGTGACCTCGGCGGGGTCGCCGCCGAACGCGGCGATGTTGTCGCGCACCCATTCCAGTGCGGCGACCTGGTCGAGCAGGCCGCGGTTGGCGGGCGCGCCGGCGAGCTGGGCGAAGCCCTCCATGCCGAGGCGGTAGTTGAAGGTCACCACGACCACGCCGCCGTCCCGCGCGAGCCGGGTGCCGTCGAGCTCGGGCTGGCTGGAACCGCCGATCACGTAGGCGCCGCCGTAGATCCAGACCATGACCGGAAGGCGGGCGGCCGGGTCGGGCGCGGGCGACCAGACGTTGACGGTCAACCAGTCGTCGCCGGCGGGACCGAGGCCGAGCGCGTCGGGCTGCGGCGGCGGCGGGCCGTAGGACAGGGCCGGCCGCACGCCTTCCCAGCGGGCCGCGGGCCGCGGTGCGGCGAAGCGGAGCGCGCCGACCGGCGGCTCGGCGTACGGAATGCCGCGGAACACCGCCACGCCGGACTCCAGGCTGCCGCGGACGGCCCCACCTGGCAGGCGAACCTCCATCGTCCCTCCCACGGCCGCGGTGGACGGCGACATCATCGCGTGGGGCCCGACGGGCGCACGAACGATTTACCGGCCGGTGCAGAACGGCGCGAGGGTGGCCCGGATCTGGTCGGCCGCGCCCCAGTCGTCGTCGAACTGGGCCAGAACGGCCAGGTGCTGGCGCAGCTGGACGATCGGCATGCGGGCCGGCCAGTCGCGGTCGAGGGAGGTCAGCTCCGCGTAGACCGCGAAGAACCGGTGCGCCTCGGGCGGTGGTGCGGTGGTCCAGACGTGGGCGAGGTCGACCTCGGCCCACATGTAGGACACCGCCGGGTCGATCAGGGCCGGCTGCCCGTCCGGGGTAGCCAGGACGTTCTGCGCCCACAGGTCGCCGTGGGTCAGGCAGGCGGGCCGGTCCGGCAGCAGTTCGGGGAGCCGTTGGCACAGGCGCTCCAGCGCCGCCCGGTCGGCGGGGTCGAGCGCCGCCTCGACGCGGGGCTCGGGCAGCCAGCGCAGCAGCCGGTGCTGTGCGAAGAACGCGAAGCCGTCGTCGGTCCAGGTGTTGACCTGCCGGCGGCGGCCCAGCCAGTTGTCGCGGTGCCAGCCGAAGCGCGGATGGGTCGTGCTCGTGTGCAGGCGGGCGAGCGCGTGCGCGAACTGCTCCCAGAACGTCTCGCTCCGCGGTCTCGGCCGCAGCATCGACAGCACCAGCAGCTCCCGGTTGGCCAGGATCACCTCGGGTGTCGCCGTGCCACCGAGGTCGCGCAGGGCGGCCAGGCCCTCGGCCTCCGCGGCGAAGGCGTCGCCGTCGGGGGCGTCCGCGAATGCCTTGACGAAGACCGACGGCGCGTCCTGGCGGGTGGCGATGCCGGCGAGTGCCGCCAGCCCGCCCGTCGCCGGCTCCACCGCGACGACGTCGCGCATCCCCGCCCGGTGCAGCCGCTCCAGCAGGAAGGCCGTCGAGCCCGTCACGACGCGCCGGCCGTGGCGTAGCGGGTGGCGATCGCGGTGGCCCGGTCGCGCAGGCGGGCGCGCAACCACTGTGGCTCCAGGGCTTCGGCGTGCGTGCCGAGCTGCCACAGCGCCCATTCGGCGTGCCACGGATCCTGGAAGGTCGCGTCGAGCCGCAGCCAGCCGTCCGGGTCGGTCTCTTCGGTGCGGACGGCCAGCGCCGTGCCCACCAACGCCTCCCGCCGCGCCGCTTGCACGCGGGCCAGCACGGCGACCTGGTCGCCACCGGTGCGGAACCGTGCGCTGCGCTCCTGCCAGGCCCGATCCAGGTCGACCCGGTCCGGTCGCTCCGCCGGCTCGGCGAGCTCCTCGGCGGCCAGGACCCGGGACAGCCGGTAGGTGCGGTCGGCACCGGACCTGGTGGCCAGGAGATAGCCCTGCTCGCGCACGGTGACCAGGCCGATCGGGTCCACCGTGCGCCACTTCGGCGGTTGGCCCGCGGCCGCGTACCGGATGCGCAGCTTGTGTCCGGCGAAGACCGCGCGGCGCACCTCGGCGACGATGGTGTCGGGCACCTCCTCGGTGACCAGCCGCCGCGCGAGCAGGTCGGTCTCCGGGTCGATGAGCAGGCGCTCGACCGCCCCGGCGGCCGTGTCCCGATGGCTTTCGGGCAGCGCGTCGACCACCTTGAGCATGGCCGAGGCCAGCGCCGTGCCTAGACCGAACGCCTGCGCGCCGCGCCGCGAGCCGGCGACCAGCAGGGCGAGCGCCTCGTCGTGGTTGAGCCCGGTGAGCTCGGTCCGGAAACCGGTCAGCAGCGCGAACCCACCGTGCCGGCCGCGCTCGGCGTAGACCGGGACGCCGGCCGCCGACAAGGCCTCGATGTCGCGCAGGACGGTGCGGGTGGACACCTCCAGCTCGCGGGCGAGCGTGGTCGCGGACAGCCGACCACGCTGGCGCAGCAGGAGGACCAGTGACACCAACCGGTCCGCGCGCATCCGGCGACTGTAGCGGAATACACGACACAGGTTGTCGTGATTTCCCGGGAGGCTGATCGCGTATCGACGAGTCGGATGGAGCTGTGGCAATGGAACGAACGGCGGTCAACCCGTGGGCGTGGTCGGTGGAGCTGGGTTACCACCAGGGTGAGGTCGTCTCCGGACACACGCGGACGCTGTACTGCTCGGGGCAGGCCGCGACGGACGGCGACGGCAAGCCCCAACACGCGGGAGACATGGCGGCGCAACTGGCGCTCAGCCTCGACAACCTGGAGGCCGTGCTCGGTGGGGCGGGCATGTCCCTCACGAACGTCGTGCGGCTCACCGTCTACACGACCGACGTCGACGGGCTCTTCCCGCACTACGGCGTGCTGGCGTCCCGGCTGGGCGCGGCCGGGGTGGCTCCGGCCACCACGCTGCTCGGGGTGACCCGGCTGGCGATCCCCGACCTGATGGTCGAGCTCGAGGCGACCGCCGTCGCGTGACGTCGGGTCGGCCGATCTGCGAGGCTACCGTCCACTAGAGACGGTGACATTCACTCTCCCCCTAATTGATCCGACTCGTATTGACGGCCGCTGGTAGCGTGCGGCCCGACATGAGGATCATGGGGGAAACATCAATGCACTGGAACCGGATCGTCCTGACCGGATCGGCCATCGCGGCCGTGCTCGCGCTGTCGGCCTGCGACCCGCAGCCCACGGAGGGATCGGCGGCCCCGCCGGCGCCGGTGGCCTCGAGCGCCGCCCCGGCCGGCACCACGGCCCCGCCCAGCGAACCGGCCATCGACGCGGTCACCGCGAAGGCCTGTGACGACATCAAGAAGGACATCGAGGAGAACGCCGACAAGGTCGCCGAGGCCGAGAAGATCGGTCCCCCGGCAGGGCACATCGCGGTCAGCGCCCAGTGGACCGCCGGGTCGGCCGCCGTCATCGCGCATTCGATCGGCGCGAACGAGACGGTCAGCACCGCCGCCGACAAGGTTCAGGAAGAGATGATGAGCCTGGGCGACGCGTACAACAAGTCCGCCAAGGCCAAGCCCAGCAAGGCGAAGCTGCAAGCCGCCATCAAGGAGCTGAACGCCGCCTGCTCGGCGGCCTGACCGGCGATCGGCTGTGCCTGCCCCTCGGCGGGCACAGCCCCGGTCGCCGGGGAGACTCGTGCCATGACCTATCGGCGTTCGGCCGGGTCGCCGCGGGGTGACGCGCGGCGGCGGGAGCTGCTGGATCTTGTCACCGAGGACCTCGCCGTCAACGGACTGGTCGACTTCTCGCTGCGCCGGGCCGCCAAGGCGGCGGGCACGACGCACAAGGTGCTGCTCTACCACTTCGACAGCGCCGAAGACCTGCTGGAACGGGCGGTCGCGCGGCTGCGCGAACGGCGGATCTCGCGCAGCCTCGGCGCCGCCGCGGAGGAGCCCACGCTCGCCGGCCGCGTCCGTGCCCTGTGGCCCGTGCTGACCAGCGGGGAGTCGTGGGTGCTGGACCAGGCGATCGGCCTGGCGATCTACGACGTCGACCGGCACGGCGGGCTGGCCCGCGGCGGGACCCAGCAGTACCTTCCCGCACTCGTGTCACTCTGCCCCGCGACGTGGTCGCCGGAGCGCAAGACCGAGGTGGCCGCGATGGTCCTCGCGACGCTGCGTGGGTTTCTCATCGACCTGCGTACGAGCGGCGGCGACCCGGTGGGGATCGAAACCGGCTTCGCGGCGTTGTCCCGGGCGCTGGACCGCGAGGAGGCGGCGGGGTAGACGCTTTGCGAACCACGTGGTTCACTTCGGGGTAGGAGCCCTGGAAGGGGGACCAGGACATGGAGACCATCCAGACCTCGGCAGGCCCGATCGCCTACACCGACTCCGGCGGCAGCGGCCCGACCATCGTGTTCCTGCACGGCATGCTGATGGACGGCTCGCTCTGGGACCAGACCGTGGCGGCGCTGGCCGCCGATCACCGCTGCGTCGTTCCCACCCTGCCGATGGGCGCGCACCAGCTGCCCGCGAAGGCCGACGCGGACCTGTCGCTGCCGGGCCTGGCCCGGTTGGTCGAGGAACTGCTGGCGGCGCTCGACCTGCGGGACGTCACGCTGGTCGGCAACGACACCGGCGGCGCGCTGGCTCAGCTCGTGGTGGCGGGCAGCCCCGCCCGGGTGTCCCGGGTGGCGCTCGCGTCGTGCGAGGCCTTCGACAACGTGCCGCCCGGCTTGACCGGCCGCACCCTGGCATACACCGGCATGCTTCCGCCGACCCTGTTCGGCCTGTTCATGTCGCAGATGCGGATCCGCGCGCTCCGCCGGCTGCCGGTCGCGTTCGGCTGGCTGACGAAACGCGGCGACGCGGCCACCGCGCGCTGGGTGCGGCCCGTGCTGCGCGACGCCGCGATCCGCCGCGACGCGACCCGCATGCTCCGCGCGATCCGCGCCGACCGCGACGTGCTGAACCGGCTGGCCGTGCCGCGACTGTCCAGTTTCGCAGGTCCCGCCCTCGTGATCTGGGCCAGCGCCGACCGTGTCATGCCACCGGAACACGGCCGCCGGCTGGCCTCGCTGCTGCCTCAGGGCCGGCTGGTCGAGGTCGACGACACGGCGACGCTGATCCCGCTCGACCAGCCCGACGTCTTCGCGACGACGGTCGCCGATTTCATCCGCGCCGACGAGCTGACCCACCGCGGCTGAACCGGGCTGCTACTCGGGTCGTTCGAACGCTTCCAGTTCGGCCACGCCGAGGCCGATCCGGGCCAGCACGTCGAGAGCTGTCCGGTTCTCCTGCTCGCCGGCGACCTCGGCGAGCCGGCCCGCGGTCGCGCCCAGGCCCACGATGACCTCCGCCGCCTCCACCGCCGCGGGCAGCTCGCCACCGGCGTCGATGGCGTTGATCGCGAAAGCGGCCATCCGCTGGACCACCTCCGAGCGGCCCTCGGCCGTGGCGGCGATGGCGTCCGCGGCACTGCAGTTCTCGCGTTCGCCGACGATGCTGGCCAGCAGGCGGACCAGGTCGAGCATCCCGCCGGCGACGGCGACCGCCTCGTCCGGGCTCATCCTCAGCAGGATCGACAGCGCGTCGCGGTCCTTGCGGAGCCCAGCGGCGACCGCGGCGACGGCTTGGCCCATGGCCTCGACGGGTGTCATCAACCCGGACCTTACGCGGCGTCCGCACCCTGCCGGCTGCCGCCCGAGCCGACCCGCCGCCGATCGCCCGGCCCGGTTCATTCGGGATTGCCGGGATTCGACGGATACTGGCGCGGTGTCCGACCGAGCGGCTCCCCCGTACACGAGGCCATGGCGCATCCTGATCCCGCTGTTGGTGGGTGCGGCGGTCGCGGTCGCGCTCGGCGTGTTCGGCACCGTGCACGAGCCCGCCGGAGAGGTTCCGTGGCAGCGGCCGTTCCCGTCGCTCTACGCGATGAAGGTCTGGCTGAGCCTCGGAGTCCTGCTGCTGGCCGCCGTCCAGCTCGGCACCGCATTGTGGATCTACGGGAAGCTCGGCCTGCCCACCCGCCGCTGGCTGGGCCCCGTACACCGGACCACGGGGTATCTGGCGTTCGTGGTGAGCCTGCCGGTGGCGGCGGCGTGCCTCTGGGCGTTCGGCTTCGAGTCGTACGACGCCCGCGTCCGCACGCACGGCATCCTGGGCGCGATGTTCTACGGCGCGTTCGTGGCCAAGGTCCTCGTGCTGCACAGCAAACGCCTGCCCGGGTGGGCGCTGCCGGCGGTCGCGGGTCTGCTGCTTGCCACCGTGGTGGGCGCCGTCGCCAGCAGCGCGCTCTGGTACGTCGCGAGCTTCGGGCTGCCGAGATAGCCGCGGTGCTCAGCCCGGCGGTATGGCCGCGGTTCCGGCCTCCGCGTCCGGGCCGATGACCTTGCCGACGACCGCGTAGATGCTCAGCACGATGATCGGCCACGCGATCGCCGTCGAAGTAGAGGATGTCGCGGGTCACCGGCGTGCGTCCACACCGGACCCGTCTACCGGCTTCGTGCCGTGGGCCGTGCCGGCACGAGCGTCCCTGCCCGACCGGCCCCAGTCTCGTTGGCATGACCACCAACCCCCGCACCACCGCCCGTGTCGCCACCGTCGCCGCCGCCGTCGTGCTCGGTGGCCTCACCCTCGGCTGCGGCCTCGTGCAGAACGCCGTCGACACCGCGCAGACCCTCGGCGAGTTCTCGGACCGGCTCGGTCGGTCGGCCGAGCTGACCTACACGGCCGAGTACCGGACGGACGACGCGACCGTCACCTTCGTGCAGCGGCCGCCGAACTCGGCCGTTCTCGGCGCGGACGGCCGACTGATCTTCAGCCCCACCGCGATGATCATGTGCGACAAGCGCGAATGCCAGCGCGCTCCCCACGCCGGAGCGGTGGCCGGACCCGACGCCGACCTCGTCGCGGCGGTCGGCGGTGCCGGCTTCCTCACCCCCGAGCTCGCCCTCGGCCTCGTCGCGGCCGCCGCGATCGTGCCCGGCACCGACGTCAGCACCAGCGAGCGCGAGATCGCCGGCCAGGACTCGCTCTGCGCCGACGTCGACGGCATCGAGGACCCGCAGACCGGCGCCCAGCCCGGCGACATGAAGTCGTTCTCCGTCTGCGTGACCGACAGCGGCCTGCTCGCCTCGTTCAGCGGCGAGACGCACGGCGGCGAGCGGACGGCGATCGAGCTGGTTTCCTACTCGGACAAGGTGGACCCCGCGGCCTTCGCCCCGCTGAAGGGCGCCAAGGTCGTCGACGTCACCGACCTCGCCGCGCAGGCGCTGACCGCCGGCGGCTGAATGGCGTACCCCATTGACAAAAAGTTGTTTTACATAAAAGCTTGCTTTCGCTATGAGAGACGTCGTCTACCTCGATCGGATCGAGCAGGCCGAGGCCCTGCTCAAGCCGCAGCGGATCCAGGTGCTGCGGCAACTCGCCGAGCCTCGGTCGTGCACCGAGGTGGCGGCCGAGTTCGGGCAGACCCCGCAGCGGGTCTACTACCACGTGCAGCGCCTGGTGGAGGCCGATCTGGTGCGCCAGGTCGCCGAACGCCGGGTGCGCGGCATCAACGAGGGGATCTACCAGGCCGCGGGCCGGTCCTACTGGCTGTCCCCGAGCCTGGTGGGCCGCATCGGGCTGCGCCAGAGCCGCGACCGGCTCAGCCTGGGCTACCTGGTCGACCTGATGGAGGAGGTCCAGGCCGACGTCGCCGCGCTCGACCTCACCCGGCCGGACCTGCCCTCGATCGGCGTGTCCGGCGACATCCGGGTGCGCCCGGAGCAGCGCAAGGCATTCCTCGACGAACTGCAACAGACGCTGCAGGACCTGTTCACGCGGTACGGCGGCGCCGAGGGCGGCGCGTTCCGCCTGGCCGTCGCCTGCTATCCGAAGGGAGATCCCGATGACCGAGCCTGACCTGCGCCTGAGCGCCGTCGTTCCGGCCACGCCGAAGGTCGTGTACGAGGCCCTGACCGACCCGGCCGCGCTGCGCGTGTGGCTGGCCGAGCACGCCGACGTCGACCTGCCCGGGAAGTACGAGTTCTGGGGCCGCTTCACGCCCGACGGCGCCGAGCCGCACCAGCGCGTGCTGCACGTGGACGAGCGCACCATCCGGTTCGCCTGGACCGTCGAGGGCGTCGAGTCCACGGTGGAGTTCCAGGTGGCGGACGACGAGGACGGCACGCTGGTGACGCTGAGCCAGAGCGACCTGCCGAGCTTCGCGGACGTGCTCGCCGACAAGGCCGGTGCCCGCGGCGCGCTGCAGACGTTCTGGACGCTGTCGATCGCCAACCTGGCCGACTATCTGGCCGGCCGTAAGCTGACGCCCAGGTGCGACTTCACGTCGAGCGAGCTGCGCGCCTCCATGGTGATCGACGCGGCTCCGGACGCGGTGTTCGACTCGATGACCAAGCCGGAGCAGTTCAGCCGGTGGTCGGGCGCCAATGTGGACATCGAACCCTATGTCGGCGGCCGTTTCGCGATGGGTGGCTTCGAGTTCGACCAGAGCGGTGCCGAGTTCGTCGAGTTCGAGCCGGGCCGCAAGGCGACGCTGCGGTTCGCCGACGGCATGATCGACAGCTGGGAGCTCGAGGAGTCGGACGGCAAGACCCGGCTCACCGTGGTGCAGAGCGGGTTCGACCCGACCAACCCGCCGTACCCGGGCTGGGCCGGCTGGCTCAGCGGCCTCGCGGCGATGCGACGTTAACACTAGATCCCGCGGTGGCGGTCGATCTGGCGGCAGATCGAGAGCGCCGGCGTACCCGAGGGGATGTTCAGCACCGACCAGTGAGCGGGCTGCCGCGGAGCCGTCATGCGGCGGCTTCGCGGCTACCGGCCGTCGACAGCGGCGTCCAGGAGCGCGCGAGCGGTGCGTTTGACGGTGTCCGTGGCCTGCTCGCGGGAGTAGCCGGCGATGTCGACCAGCCAGACGAGCGTCTCGAGGCCCGTCGCCGAGCGGATCGCGGTGGCAAGCCGCCCGACGTCGACGTGCGGATGGGTGTCGCGCAGCGGCGCCAGGGCCTCGGCGATCCAGCCGATGGCCCGCCCTCGGCGCAGCACCGGTTGGTCTGTGGCCGGCTCGAGCGACAGCCGCAGCGCGGCACGCAGTTGGGGTTCCCAGGTGAAGTTGTAGCGGGCGAACGCCGTCATGAGCACGTCGAGGCGGGCGCGCGCGTCGGTCGGCGCATCCGGTGGCAGCAGGCTGTCGGGCGAGATCGTGGGTTGGGCGGCGAGCAGCAGGCTGCGCTGGTTGGGGAAGTAGCGGTAGGCGGTGGTCCGGCTGATGCCGGCCCGGTGGGCGGCGTCCTCGACCTTCGGCGTGAGCCCGGCGGCGAGCAGCTCACGGGCGGCGGCGACCAGCGCACCCCGGGTGCGTGACTTCTGTGCCGTTCGCCCGATCGACTCATACGGCATCGCCATACCATCATGGTACCGTAGTCCCATATGGAGGCAGCCCGCACCGGGAGGAGCCCGCGATGGACCCTTACGACCCGACCGTCACCGACCCCGGCCTCTACAAAGTGATCTTCGAGAACGAGCGGGTCCGGGTCCTGGAATACCGCGACGAGCCCGGCGACCACACCCACGTGCACCGTCATCCGGACAGCGTGATGGTCACGCTCAGCGCGTTCCGTCGCCACGTGTCCTCCGGCGGCCGGAGCGTCGAGGTCGACCTGCGGGCCGGCGAGGCGCGGTGGGTGGGCGCGCAGGAACATGCCGGCGAGAACATCGGCACGTCCGCGACGCACAGCATCTTCGTCGAGCTGAAGGAGCCGGCCACCGCCTGCGCCGCCGGCGCTCCACTTGGTCCCAGCGCCGGATAATCGCCGGCGCCACCTACGAGGCAGGCTCGCGGCCGGGCAGGCGGGTGGTGACCTCCTGGAGGGTCCAGCCGTTCCCGTCGGGGTCGGCGAACGAGGCGTAGGAGCCGTAGCTCGTACGGTCGGGATCCGGGCCGGGAATGCGCGTCTCGGGCTGGAAAACGGCGCTCGCACCACCGTGGTAGACCTCGGTGACGTCGACACCGCGCTGAGCCAGCTCCTCGCGGGGGGCGATGATGTCCGGCGTCGCCAGCTCCAGGTGGCGCATCGACCCGGGCGGTGCGGCGGTCGGCACGCCGAACACGATGGACGCGTGCCCGTCGCCGGTCGGCGTAATCTCGACAACGCGTGAGCCCCCGCTGTTGATGTCGATATCGACCCGCCAGCCGAGCTGGTCGCGGTAGAACTGGACGGCTCTGTCCACATCCGACACCGGGATGCTGACGACCTCAAGATTCACGTTCATTGCGCTGCTCCCCCGTCCGTGCGCCATCGCGTTGCGGCTGGGTGGCGCTCGAGTCAAGCGACCGGCGTGTGACCCGCCGTCGCGACCGGACCCGATCCAGCCTAGTCCTCCGCCGCGCCCGTCGTGGCGGCTCGACCGGACCGGGCGCGGTAGCGCAGGACCCAGTCGTGGTTGAGCCGGTCGGCTTGCCGGCGATGACGGGGGACGAAGGTGTGCCCTGGCGGCAGGTCCAGCCCGAGGAAGTCCAGGATTCCGCGGGTGACCCGGGCGAAGTCGGTGGTGAGGTCTTCGTAGCGCACGATGTGCGGTTCGACGTCGAACGTGGCGAACCACCTCCGCCACGCGGCGTTGTGTTCGTCGATCGTCCGGACGAGGGCGTCGATCTGCGCGAAGTCGAAGCGGGGCTCGTGGTCGGGCAACGCGGCGTCGCCGTGCTGCCAGAAGTGGGTCTGTTCAGCGCGCGCCCAGGACACCGCCTGCGCCACCGTGTCCGCACGCCAGCAGTGGACGAAGCGCAGGCGGCCGAAGGCGCGGGTCAGCAGGTCGAGGTCGGCGCCCGTCGACGAATGCGCGGCGCCGAGCTTGGCGACCATCTCGTCCAGCGTTCCCCACATCACCCGGGCGGCGAAGATCCCGTTCGGGGTGCTCCCCTCCACGATCGCCGCGCGTACGAAGTCGCGGTAGTCGAAAGATCCGTGCTCGTCCCGGGGCAGGTGCCAGCGGTCCGCCCACAACTGCTCGCCCGGCAGCCGGAAGTACGACTCCGGCCGACCGGCCACCCCGGTGTCGCGTAGCAGCCCGCACAGCAGCGTGCTTCCGGTCCGCGGCGTACCGCAGATCAGGTATGCGTCGATCCCGTTGCCCGTGGCCATGGCACAGAGTCAACCATCGGACCCTCTACCTGACCCTCGACGTCCCGCCGGTGGCTTCCCCCGGGCTGACGGGTGTCGATACCGTCCACATCGGGTGACCGGCCTCAACGTCGGGGCCGGACGGGGGCTGCCCGCGTGTGGGAGGAACGCGATGACCCTGCTCCTCACCCGACGGCACGCGGGACGACGTGCCATTGTGGCCGGCCTGGTCGCGGTCGGCACGGTTGTCGCCGGCGCCGGCACCGCGCGCGCCGACGACCGTCCGATCAAACCTCCGCGCCCGGTCGCGGGCGTGCACGCCGGCACGGCCGGCTTGAAGACCTTCGCCACCCAGGTCGCGCAGGCCCGCATGGCACCGTACGGCGCTGTCGCGCCGGGCGAGTACTCCGCGGCAGTCGCCGACCTGCGCGGTCTGCCCGGGACGTTGAGCCCGTGGTTGGAGGTCACGGACCAGCCGTACGACGCCGACGATCCGAACTACCGCGATCCGATCTTCAGCAACTCCGGTGGCGGCTGGGGCAACGTCGCCGGCCGGGTCACCGGGCTCACAGCCGGCCGGGGCTTCATGTGGGCCGGCGGCGCCAACGGCGGCGTCTTCCGCAAGAGCCTCACGTCGCGGCGCGCCGACTGGCAACCGATCTCCGAGCGGATCCTGGCGCTGTCCACCGGCGACCTCGTCTACGACACCAAGGCGGACACGCTGTGGTACGCCACGGGCGAGGCGAACACGGGCGGCACCACCTACACCGGGGCCGGCGTCTACCGCTTGCGCAACCCGCGATCGGGCAGCTTCACCGACGCTGACCGGGTCGGCGGCGACGAGCTCGAGTCCCGCAGCATCAACCAACTCAAGTTCGACGGCCGGGGCCTCGTGTACGCGGCCACGACCCGCGGCCTGTGGCGGCACTCGACCGACCCCAGGCGGCATCGCGAGCCGTGGCAGCTCGTGCTCATGCCCAACCCGGCGTCGGACGGCGACATCACCAAGCCGTACGACAACATCGTCAACGACGTGCTCATCCCGCCGGCGGACCGGGGCGCGACGGTGCTCGCCAACGCCGCCTGGCGCTCGGGGGCCGCGTACAACGGCTTCTATCTCTCCACGACCGGCGGCGCTCCCGGCAGCTTCGCCAAGCAGCCACTGACCGGCGACGTCAACAACGCGGACGTCGGCAACGCCGAGTTCGCCGTCTCCGGCGACGGCCGCCGCTTCACGATGGTGCTCGAGCAGCCGTCGACCGTCGGTGTCTCGAGCAACCTGCAGGGCGTGTTCGCCGCCGGCGCGGTGCTCGGCCCGTGGACGAAGATCGCGGACTCCACCGAGCTGGAGAACTCCGGCTCGGCGATCGGCGTCGACCAGAACTATCCGGTCGGGATCCAGGCCTGGTACAACAACTTCATCGAGGTCGACCCCGCACGGCCGGACCACGTCTACGTCGGCCTCGAAGAGGTCTACGAGACCGAGGACGGCGGCGCGACCTGGAAGACGATCGGGCCGTACTGGAATCTCGGCTTCGACTGCTTCGATCCGTCGGTGCCCGACGGCGGCTGCCCGCCCACGACGCACCCCGACCAGCATTCGATCGCGATCCACGACGGCACGGTGCTCATCGGCAACGACGGCGGCGTCTACACCCGGCCGCTCGACCCGGCCCGCAGCGCCGAGGACGCCGCGGGGCACGCCACCGACTGGCGCAACCACAACGCCGGCCTGCGGACCCTGCAGTACTACTCGGCCGGCACCGGCCGCGACCCGGACCGGCGCGGTTACCTCGTCGCCGGTGGTCTGCAGGACAACGGCGGCTCGTTGCTGCGCGCCGGCGCCCGCAAGCAGGTCAGCCCGTTCGGCGGCGACGGCGGTGACGTCATCGTCAACCCGCGCGACGGCTGCCAGATCCTCAACGAGTACACGTTCCTCGTGCTGTGGCTGACCAAGAACTGCGGCGTCAGCCAGGGCCAGCCCGGGTCGATCTTCGACATCACCGTCCCGGACGTCAACGCCCGCTTCACCGCGCCGTTCCGCGTCGTACGCGGGTCGAGGAACATCGGTGACGGGTCGAGCGAGCGCTGGGTCGCCGGTGGCAACACGTTCTGGCGGCACGACTACGGCTTCAGCTACACCGCGCAACAGGCGACCGCGGACGCGGACAACGGGTGGAAGCCGGAGTACACACTGGACGCTGACGGGTTGCGGCTGATCGTCGGGATGGACGCCGTCGCCGACCCGGGCGCGCCCGCCGATCCGGGCCGGGACACCTACATCGCGTCCTGGTGCGGCCAGTCCAACTGCAACAGCGCGGGGTTCACCCGCGGTGTCGCCACGAACTACGGCGGGACGTGGACCGAGCTGGACATGGCCGGCCTGCCCAACCGCTTCCCGAACAACGTCATCTTCGACCCGTCCGACCGTACCAACTCGACGATCTTCCTGATCTTCAACGGGTTCAACCGGAGGTTCATCGAGGGGCCGGGCGCGGGGGTCAAGCACGTCTACCGCGGCAAGCTGACCAAGACCGCGACGGGCGTGTCCGTGGCGTGGACCGACCTGTCCGTCGGCTTCCCCGACGTGCCCGCGACCGACGTCGTGGTCGTCGGCAACAGGCTCGTCGTCGGCACCGACCTCGGCGTGCTCGTGGCCGACCGGCGCGCGAACCCGGACACCATCAAGTGGCGACGGGTCGGCCCGCGGCCCGGCGAGACCCGCTTCTCGCTGCCGCTGACGACCGCGTTCGACCTGCATGTCAGCGGGGACGGCTTCCTCTATGCCGCGACCCACGGCCGTGGCATCTGGAAGACGCCGCTGCTGTTGCTGTGACCCGTGGCTTCCGAGCGGTGTCGTTGTAGCGTCGAAGGCGTCATGCGAGTGACGCCTTCGACGTTCGACGGAGACCGTGCCGGCGACCTGGTCCGCGGCGCACGGACCCTGCGCGGCGTCGTCGAACGCGACGGTCCGTGGGTGGTGCTGCGGGTCGGCGGTCAGCGGTGGGCGCTGCTCGGGGACCGGGCCGGCTCGCTCCCGGTGGACGTGCCTGTCGAGGTCCGCGGCACCCTGGCCACGCCGCCGCCGGGGTGCCCCGCCGAGCGGGCGCTCACGGTCACCCGCGGGTGATCGGTTCAGCCGCGTCGGCGGTGCGGCCACCACACGGCCAGCGCGGCGACGGCCAATGCGGGTGCGGCCGGGCTTTGGGATCCTGCGCCGGTGCGGTCATCGGGCGGCTCCACCGGGGTCGGCGAGGTCGGCGAGGTCGGCGAACGGCATTGGGCAGGCGGGACAGGTGCAGTTGGTCAGGCTGTCGCACTGGGCGGCGACGACCTCCTCGAGTCGGCCACGGATCGCGTGGAGGTCGCTGATCTTCTGGTCGACCTCGGCGAGCTTCGCCCTGGCCCGCGCTTGCAGATCCGGTGTCGAGTGGCGGCGGCGCCCGGTGGCCAGCAGCTCGGCGACCTCGTCGAGGGTGAACCCGAGCCGCTGCGCCGCTTTGATGATCGCCAGCAGGGTGACGGTCTCCGGCGGGTAGGTCCGGTGCCCGCCAAGGCTGCGCGCGGGTTCGGCGAGCAGTCCGCGACGTTCGTAGTACCGCAGCGTCTCGATGTTCACGCCCGCCCGTTCGGCGACCTCGCCGGTCCGCAGACCACCGCGGCCGGCCATCACGCGGCCAGTCCGGCCAGACCGTCAAGGACGTCGGTGTAGTTGGCCGGCACCTCGACGTCGAGGGTCACCACCTCGGTCGCCTGCTCGCGGTCGCCCGTCACGGTGAACGTGAAGAAGTCGCAGCAGCCGTTCTCCCGCTCGGCAAGGTCGCGCACCGTCGCTTCGAGACCGGGTGGGCCCGCCATCTCGAACCGCACGTGCCTGGGATCGATCCGGTCGACGGACCGCACCGCGCCGGCGAACAGGGACTCGAACTCCGCCACGCGCAGCGGCTGCTCCGCTGTCGGCAGGGAGCAGGAATCCGGGACGACGAACGACATGCTGAGCTCCGATCCATCGGTACGGTGGCTGGTTGGCCCCGACACCATCAACGCTAAACCCGTACCTAGGTACAGAATGCAAGTGCGATCGCCCACCGTGGACCACCAAAGCGGCAGAGCCCATCGATATGCCCGGTTTGGCCCGGAGATCGGCCGTAGCGTAGATCGGGTGAAAGATGCATCCGTGACCCGGCGGCGGCTGCTCACGGGCGTCGGCTCGGCCGTGGTGGCGGGTCTTGCGGGCTGCGGTGCGAGCACTGCCCAGACGCCACCGCGGCAGCCGACGAGTCCGACGGCCGCACCCCGCATCTCCGACGAGGCTGCCCTCCGACGCAAGATCGCCAGCTTGCTCGTGGTCGGTTTTCGCGGCGAGACGGTCGACAACAACGACTGGATCGTGAAGGCGATCCGGAACGGCCTCGGCGGTGTCATCCTCTTCGACCGGGAGATATCGACCGACGCTCCCCGCAACATCACCTCCCCGGCCCAGGTCACCACGCTCGTGAAGAGCTTGCGAGACGCCTCGCCCGGGCGGCTCATCGTGTCGATCGACCAGGAGGGCGGCCAGGTCGCCCGCCTCAACCCGAGCAACGGCTTCCCCGCGACACAGTCGGAAGCTGAGATCGGGGCCCAGAACTCGCCGCCCGTGACCCGGGCCTGGGCTCAGCAGATCGTCAACAGCCTCACGTCGATCGGCGCCAACCTCAACTACGCGCCGGTCGTCGACCTGGACCTGAACCCGAACAATCCCGCGATCGGCCAACTCGGCCGCAGCTTCTCCGCCAACGTCGACGTCGTCGTCACGAACGCGACCGAGGAGATCCAGGTCCACCGGGCCGCCCGCGTCAAGACGTCGCTCAAGCACTTCCCCGGCCTCGGCACGGCGACCGCCAACACGGACTTCGACGTCGTCGACGTCACCAACACCTGGCAGCCCAAGGAACTCGAGCCGTTCCAACAGCTGATCCGCAACGGCAGCGCCGACTCCGTGCTGGTCGCCCACCTGCTCAACAAGAAACTCGACCCGAGCCGCCCGGCGTCGCTGTCACGGGCGATCGTCACGGACCTGCTCCGCGGCCAGCTGGGCTGGAAGGGCCCGGTCGTCAGCGACGACATGCAGGCCGCCGCGATCACGAGGCAGTTCGGCGGGGACCAGGCCGTCGCGCTGGGCCTGGAGGCCGGCCTCGACCTGCTCGTCTTCGCCAACCAGCAGGTGTACGACCCGAACATCGTCGACGAGACCCTCGACAACGTCGTGAACCTCGTCCGCACCGGACGCGTCACCGAGGCCCAGATCGACCAGTCGGTGGCGCGCGTCAACACCCTCCGCCCCTGACGAAAGGGCAGCCGAGCGGTCTCGCCGTGGTGCTTGTGGGAGCTTTGATCGCTCTGCCGGCGCCGCCGGTTACGACGCCAGGAGCGAGGACGGCCACCGCCTCGCGATCACGCGCGGCCGCGTACTGGCGTGGGGCGAGAACGACCGGGGTCAGCTCGGCGTCGGGGGATTCGAGCCGAGCAACCAGGCCGAGGCGCTTACGACCGGCCTCCACCCGACCCACTCGATCTCGGGCGGCCTCGAGTTCAGCCTGGCTTGCTGACCACACCGATCAGGGCCGACGCCCGTAAGGTGTGGCCAATGGGGTGGGACGCGCTCGGGTGGTGGGGTGAGGACGTCGCTCGGATCGAACCGCTGACCGGCGGCGTCGCCAACGACGTGTGGAGTGTCCGCCTCGACGGGCGCCTCGCGGTCGGTCGACTCGGTTCCCGCAGCGACGCCGATCTCGCGTGGGAGACCGGGCTCCTCCAACACCTCGACCGTGCGGGTCTGACCGTGCCGGTGCCGATCCCGACCACGGACGGCCGGTTGTTCGTCGACGGTCTCGTGGTGATGACGTACGTGGAG
>NZ_JBFAIU010000102.1:0-22587 GCF_040654855.1 Asanoa sp. NPDC050611 | reverse complement strand
TTGAGCTTCAACGTCGGCGTGGGCGAACGCTCGCACCTGGGCGCTGTGTGTGGCGCCACAGCGGCTGCCACCCGAGACCGACAGTGGTGGGTCGACCTCGATGTCGCGCGGCGTGTCCGGGAAGGCGCGGTAGAGCGGGAGCATCGTCCGGTCGGCGCCGACCAGCTCGTCGACGGTGGCGAGGAGCCAGTCGGCCCAGCGCACCCGGATCGTCGGCGGCAGGGCGGCCGCCGCGGTGCGCAGGTCGCCGCGCATCACCCAACCGCGGTCGGCCAGGTCGGCCTCGATTGCCGCGACCCAGGCGGGCCCGTCGGGCTGCGGGTCGCCGGCGCCCACCACGGAGACCAGGCCGGTGCGGCGCAACACGACCGCGAGCGGATCCATGCGTGCCCTCCCCCGTGCGTGACAGCGGTGGGCGGAGAGTCGCGACGCTAGTTTCGCCGGGAAAGGGGTGAGAAGGAAGCACCGCGCGGAGCCACCCACCGCAGGGTGGATCGTACGCCGGGCGACCCTGCGGGATCAGCCGATATTCTGCGGCCGGCCGGGGCCGTAGCATGTCGCGCTGTGAACGACCGGAGTCCGCGCGAACGCGGGATCGCCCACGACATGGGTTGCGGGATCTGCGGACACGGGCCTACCGCGGAGACCACGTTCCGTGGGCACGAGGGCCTGGCGATCCTGATGCGCATGCACAAGGTCAGCAGTCGGCTGTGCCGGGACTGCGGCATCAGCTCGTTCCGGGACCTGACCGCGATGACCCTGTTCCGCGGCTGGTGGAGCCCGTTCTCGCTGTTCGTCTCGCCGGTCGTGCTGGCCATGAACCTCTGGCGGCGCCACATCGTCGCCGAGCTGCCGGGTCCCGAGCGCACCTCGGCGCGCATCGCGCCCAACATGCGCCCGTTGCCGCTCGGCCGACCGGTGCTCGCCCGGCCGCAGGCGTGGCTGGGGCTCGTCGTGCTGATCGGGCTCATCGCGTTCGGCGTGGTCTACGACACCGGGCCGGCGCGGGAGTGTTTCCGCGGCGACGCCCTGGTCGCCTGCGCGGAGCCGCACGAAGCCCGGGTGATCGCGGTGGTCGGCAGCCCCTACGACTGCCCGGCGGAAGCGGAGGCGTTCGTGGAACACGCCGGCCTGGTCCACTGTCTGGTGACCGAACAGACCCACTGACGGTCACCCGGCCCGACACCCCGGTCGCGGGGTGCCGGGCCGGCCGTCACCGGGTCAGCAGCTCGCCTTGTAGGCGGCCGCCTTGCCCTCGGCGCTGTCCATGTTCTCCTTGGTGATGATGGTCGAGCCGGTCTTGATGTTGGCCTCGTTCGCCTCGCCCTTCAGGGCCTTGATGGCCTGCTGGACGCCCTGCACGCCGATGTCACCCGGCTGCTGCGCGATCAGCGCCTGGACGGTGCCGTCCTGCAGCGCCTTGATCTGCTCCGGGCCGGCGTCGAAGCCGACCACGTTGACCTTGCCCTGCTTGCCCGCCTGGCGGATACCGGTCGCCGAGCCCTGCGCCGAGAAGAGGTTCGAGGCGAAGATGCCGACGATGTCCGGGTCCTTCTGCAGCGCCGCGCTGACGATCGACGCGGCCTTGGCCGGGTCGTTCTGCGAGTACTGCACACCCAGGTAGGTGAACTTCGAGTCGGCCTTCGCCGCGTCCGCGAAGCCCTTGTCGCGGGCGTCGGTGGTGCTGATGCCGGGCTGCACGCCGACGCCGAGCACCTTGCCGCCGTTGGGGGCGAGCTTCTGGATGGCTTCGAAGGCCGCCTTGCCGCCCGCGCTGTTGTCGGACGCGATCGCCGACACCGCGACCGACGGGTCGTTGAGCGTGGTGTCGACCAGCACGATCTTGATGCCCTGGGCCTTGGCCTGCGCGATCGGCTGCTGCATCGCGGAGACGTCGGTCGGGGCGATCAGGATCGCGTCGGGCTTGGAGGCGATCACCGACTGCAGCACCGGGGTCTGCAGGGTCGGGTCGAACTTCTGGGCACCCTGGACGTCGACGGTCGCGCCTTCCTTGGCCGCCTCCTCCTTGATGCCGCATTCCATGGTGATGTAGAACGCGTCGCCGGCGACGCCCTGGACGAACGCCAGTTTGTACGCCTTCGACCCGCCGTCGGCGGACGAACCGCCGCCGTCACTGTCGGATCCACAGGCGGCCGCGCCGAGCGCGACGGCGGCCAACGCGGCGACTATGGCGGTTGACTTGCGCTTCATGCTGATCCCTTTCTCGATGTGCTTCCCGCCCCACCTGCTCGGGACAGGAAGGGCAGGCGTGTTTTGGTGCCACGTAAGGCCGCGGCACGACGAAGCTGGTCGACGTAGACCACGGCCACGAGCACCGCGCCGACGACGACCTGCTGCCAGAACGGCTGCACGCCGACCTGGATGAACCCGTTCTGCAGCACGATCGGGATGAACAGTCCGATGACGGTGCCGAACACGGAACCGATGCCACCGAACAGGCTGGTGCCGCCGATCGCGACGCCAGCGATGACGTTCAGCGGCGTGTTGCTCTGGCCGCCGATCGTCGTCGACTGGAAGAAACCGAGGTTGAGCAGGCCGGCGAAGCCGGCCAGCAGCCCCGCGAACGCGTACACCTTGATCAGGTGTCGTTCGACCTTGACGCCGGCGCGGCGGCCGGCCTCGGCGTTGGAGCCGATGGCGTAGGTGTAGAGGCCGAACCGCGTGCGGTGCAGCAGCACGATGCCGAAGACGACGACCACCGCGGACACGACGGCGATGGTGGGCACCTGGCCGACGATGTTGCCGAAGCCGATGTCGTTGACCAGCGCCTGCGGGGCGTCCCGCAGGTCGAGGCCCTTCGTGATGATCTGCGCGAAGCCCAGCGCCGCGCTCAGCGAGCCGAGGGTCACCACGAGGGGTGGCACCTTCGCCTTGGCCACCAGGATGCCGTTGACCAGCCCCCAGGCCAGTCCGGAGGCGAGGGCGGCGACCAGTCCGATGAGGACGGTTCCCCAGCCCTGGCCGCCGTACCACACCATGATCTTGTCGGCGACCACGCCGCTGAACACCAGCACGCTGCCGACCGAGAGGTCGATGCCGCCGGTGATGATCACAAACGTCATACCCACGCCGAGTACGGCGTAGATGGCGGTGTTCTGCACGATGCCGCGAATGTTGAACCCGGTGAGGAACGTGTCCGGGCGCAGCGCTGTGAACACCGCGATGGTGACGACCAGCAGGATCAGGATCTGCAGGGCCTGCAGGCGCGAGATCCGCGAGAGGCGACTGGTCGGAGCGTCCTCAGTGGCCACTGCGGGCGTGGTCTGGGTCGCGCTCATGATGCCTCCTGTGCCAGCGCACCGGTCATCGCGGACACCAGTTGCTCCATCGAGGTGTCCGCCTTGTTGTAGGTGGCGACGCGGCGGCCGCGCCACATCACCTGGATGCGGTCGGCCACCTCCATCACGTGCGGCATGGAGTGGCTGATGAACACCACGCCGATCCCCTCGCCGCTGACCCGGCGCACCAGTTCCAGCACGTTCTGGGTCTGCACGACGCCGAGGGCCGCGGTCGGCTCGTCGAGGAAGATGACCTTCTGCGCCCAGGCGGCCGCGCGGGCGACCGCGATGCCCTGCCGCTGGCCGCCGGACATCCCGCCGACCGTGCCGTTCAGGTCGCGCACGGTCGCGCCGAGCCGGTCGAACGCGCTGCGACTGCCGTCGCGCATCGCCTTGGAGTCCATGAAGCCGAGCTTGCCGAGCAGGCCTTTGCGCATGACCTCGCGGCCCAGGTACATGTTCTGCACCGGGGACAGGTGCGGCGCGAGCGCGAGGTCCTGGAACACGGTCTCCATGCCCAGCGCACGCGCGTCGGTCGGCGACGTCAGCTGGACGGGCTTGCCCTCGAAGAGGACCTCGCCCGAGTCCGCCGACTCCGCGCCGGACAGGATTCGCACGAGCGTGCTCTTGCCGGCCCCGTTGTCGCCGATCAGCGCGACGACCTCGCCGGCCTGCACGTCGAAGTTGGCACCGGACAACGCCTCGACGTGTCCGTAGTGCTTGGTGATGCCGCGCGCTTCCAGCACCGCCGTCATGCCGCCGCCTCCCTTCGGGCGGCGGAGCACGACCGCGCGCCGCTGAGTTGACTGCGCTCGCTGCGCTCGTTCATGACACCGCCTCCGTCCAGGGCCGTGCCCGCCCGGCAACCGTGTCGAGGCAGGTCTGCAGCCGCGGGCGCGCCACGGTGTCCAGGAACTCCTGCCGCGCCGGCCCGTCGAGGCCGATCGCTTCCTTCCAGATCGAGCGGCCCGCGATGAAGCCGGACGCGCCGCCCTCGTCGCACGAGACCCGCAGGACGTTCTGGAACTCCTCGAACCCGACGCCCGCGGAGAGCACCGCCCACGGCGCCTTGACCGTCTCGGCGACGCGCCGGCAGCCCTTGGCCGAGCCCGGGTACTCGATCTTCACGAGGTCGACGCCGGTGTCCGCGATCTGCACGGCGGCCTCGACGATCAGGTCCTCGCGCTGCTGTGCACTCAGCTCCTCGCCGGGCAGCGCGTAGATGAGGTTCTCCACCACCGACGGGATGCCGGCGGCCCGGCAGTCCTCGGCCACCGCGCGGACGATGTCGAGCACCTCGGCCGCGATGTCCGGGCCGTCGCCGACCGGCCGGCCCGGGCGCAGCTGCACGAGGAACTTGACGGCGTCGCCGCCCTGGGCCTTGACCCACTCGGCGTCCTGCTTCGGGTCGCGGTGCGTACGCGGCTCGCCGTTGTAGTTGCCCCGGTCCGCCGGCTCGGCCGCGACCAGCAGGCCGCAGCTCGCCGCGCGGGCACCCGCCTCGGTCGTGGCCGGCACGCCCCAGGTCGGGTCGAGCAGGATGCCACTGGCCAGGGGCGTGAGCGCGGCCGCCACGTCGATCTTCGCCTGCCGCAGGTCGGCGTCGCCGGCGTCCGGCTGCCCGACGGCGGCGAACATCCGGCGAAGCGTGTTGCGCTGGTCCATGGCGACGATCGAGAAGACGCCGTTGGCGTCCGCGATCGCGCCGAGACCCTTATTTCGATCCGTCATGCGTGGTCCTTTCCGCGGTTTCGTGGAACTGCCGCGTCACCTTGTCGAAGGGGACGTCGTAGGCGGCGCGGGCGGCGAACATCGCCGCACCGCGGGCGCCCGGTTGTTCGAGTGCGGAGATCCGCAGGCGTGGGATCACCGCGGCCTTGGCGCGGCGCACGCTCGCCATCCGGGTCCAGCCGCCGGCCGCGACGGCCGTGCGGTGCTCGCCCACCACGGAGTTGACGGCGGCGAGCAGGGCCGTGGTCTGCTCACTGAGGTACGCGAGCGTGGCCGCCCAGAGCTGGTCGGGGCCGGCGCCGTCGCGGATCCGGATGGTCACGTCGTTGTCGTGCGGAGCGGCCGGCATCAGCGTGACGCCGTCGTCCGTCCGCGGCTCCCAGCGCCGGTCGAGCGCGTCGCGCCGGCCGGGCTCGTCGGCGCCGAGCAGGGCGAGGACGCGGCGCATGACCAGGCCCGAGCGCATGCCGCCGATCAGCACGGCGTGGTCGGGCAGCACGTGCCGGCCCGCGTCGATGCCGAGGCCCACGAGGGTGGCGCGCTCGTCGTCGGTGAGGATCCGGGGCACGGAGCGCAGCAGCACCTCGGCGGTGCCGAGCGAGTTGAACAGGTCCGCGGGGCCGGTCGCGCCGGCGCCGATCGCCGCTACCGGGTGGTCGTGGCCGGCGACCGTGACGGCGGCGCCCTTGAGCGCGCCTTCCCTGACGTAGCCGGCGGGCCGGCCGGCCGGGCGGGTCTCGGGCAGGAACGCCGGGCCGGCACCGATCCGGTCGAGTGCCTCCGGCCACGGGCGGCCGGTGGCCTGGTCGAGCAGGCCGGTGCGGGAGGCCAGCGACGGCTCGCTGACCAACTCGCCGGTCAGCGCGTACGCCACGAACTCGGGCATGTTGAGCCAGCGCGACGCGGCGTCGACGTGGATTCCGGCCGCGCGCATCCAGAGGAGCTTGGGCAGGCTCCACTGTGTACCCAGCGGGAGGCCCGTGCGACGGGGGAACTCGGCGACGAACGCCCGGCCCTGCGCGTCGAGCTCGGCCGCGCCGCGCTCGTCGAACCAGGCGATCACCGGCGAGGTCTCCCGGCCCTGTTCGTCGAGGATGACGCCGCTCTCGGCCAGGCCGGCCAGGCCGATGCCGGTCACCCTGACCGGCCCGTGTGCGGCCTCGGCGGTGGCGACGGCGTCGGCGAGCGTACGCAGGACGTCCGCGGCGAGGTTCGCGCCGGTCGTCTCCAGCCGGCCCTCGGGCGTGGTGGTCCAGCTCGTCGGGTTGCGGGCGAACGCGACCGTCTCCCCGTCCGGGCGGGTGAGCACGGCCTTGGTGTCGGTGGTGCCGAGGTCGACCCCGGCGACGAGTTCCGTCATAGCCGGGCCGCCAGTTCGCCACTCCCCCGCGGGACGATCCGCAGCGGCGCCAGGATGGTCTCGACCGGCGGCTCGTCGCCCGCGAGCCGGCTGAACAGCCGCTCCGCCGCGAGCCGCCCGATCGCCTCCGGCGAGTGGTCGACGATCGTGACCGCCGGCGTCAGCGTGTCGGCCATCGCGAAGTCGCCGAACGAGATGAAGCCGAGATCGGTGCGGCGCATCCGGTGGATCGTCGGCAGCGTGCCCAGCGAGCAGCGCGTGTTGGCGCTGAAGATCGCGGTCGGCGGCTCCGGCAGGCGCAGGAGTGCCTCGGTCGCCAGGCCCGCGTCGCCCTTGGCGGGCTCGATCTGCGCGACCAGGTCCTCGTCGGGCACGATGCCGGCGCCTTCCAGCGCGTCCCGGTAGCCGAGGAGCCGGTGGCGGGCGGTCGCGGTGCTGAGCCGGTCGCCGATGTACGCGATCCGCCGGTGGCCGTGCCGCAGCAGGTGCTCGACGGCCATCCGGGCGCCGCCGCGGTCGTCGACCACCACCGCGTCGGCGGCGAGGTCCTCGGCCGCGCGGTCGATGAACACGAGCGGGCAGCTGGAGTTGCGCAGGTACGCGTGGTTGTCGGAGATGGACGCGATGATCAGCCCGGCGACCCGCCGCTGGTAGAGGCCGTCGAGGACGATCCGCTCACGCTCCTCGCGCCGCCGGGTGCTGGCGATGATGACGGAGACGTCCCGGTCGATGGCCATCCGCTCGATCTCGCCGATGACCGACGCGAAGAACGGGTCGCCGACCTCGTCGACCACGACGCCGATGGTCTCGTCGAGCCCGCGCCGCAGTGACCGCGCCAGCGGGTCCGGCCGGTAGCCGAGGTCGATGACGGCCTGCTCGACCCGCGCCCGGGTCTCCGCGGCCACGCGGTCGTCACCGTTGATGACCCGGGACGCGGTCTTCGTGCTCGTCCCCGCGGCCTCGGCGACGTCCCGCAGGCGGGCCCGCTGCTGCTTCACGCCAGCACCCCCACCAGCTCGGTCGGCCACGCGCCCGACATGCATCCCGCGGCCTGCCCTTGCAGCCGCTTCGCGGCAGCACCCGTCGTCGCCCAGCGCGCGCCCGACGTGACGAGCGCGGGCGTGACGGCGTTCCGTTGCCGCTTCATGGCAGCTCACGCACCGTCTCGGGTTGGTGCGCGACCTGCGTGAGCAGTTCGGCGGCCCGGTCGGGGTCGACGCCGCCCGCGCGGAGCTGCTCGCAGGAGGCGCTGGCCGTGGCCGAGCCGCGGCGCATCGCGGCGCCCCAGTCGTCGTTGGTCGCCAGCTCCAGCAGGACCCCGCGAGGAACGAGTCGCCCGCGCCCACGGCGCTGACCACCTCGACCTTGACCGCGGGGAACCAGCGGACCCGGTGTTTCGATGGTTCCGCCAGTGCCACGCCGTGCGCGCCGGCGGTGACGGCCGCGTTGCGGGCGCCGAGCCGGCACAGCGTGGCGGCGGCGTCCATGGCGCGTTCCCGCACGTCGCTGTCGGCATCGGTGAGCAGCAGGCCGGACGCGCCGGTGATCGCCGCCTCGGCCTCCTGGAGGTTGGGTTTGACCAGGTCCGGGCCGCTGGCCAGGGCGGCGCGGAGCGCGCCGGGTGCGGTGTCGACGAGTGCCAGCACGCCCGCCTGGTGCGCGAGGTCGACGAGCTGGGCGTAGCCGTCCTCCGGCGCACCGGGCGGCAGGCTCCCCGAGCAGGCCAAGCTCCGGCGGCCCGGCAGGCTCGCGGCGATCGCGGCGCAGTAGCGCCGCCACGTGTCGGCGTCGATCGTGGACCCGGGCTCGTTGACGATCGTGGTCCGGCCGCCCTGCTCGATCATGATGATGGCGTTGCGGGTGTCGCCCGGCATGGGCACGTCGACGACATCCGCGCCCTCCTCGGCGAGCAGCCGGAGCAGGCGTTCCCGGTCGTTGTCGGCGACGAGTCCGACCACTGTGGCCGGTCTGCGGTGGGCCCGTGCGACGCGCGCGATGTTGACGCCCTTGCCGCCCGCGGTGACCTCCACCTGGCGGGCACGCATGACACCGCCGAGCACCAGCTCGGGCACGAGCTGTGTCCGGTCCAGACACAGGTTGGGCGTCGCGATCAGCACTGACCGGTCCCCTCTACGACTCGATAGGTAATCGTTGTCACGGAACGAGGTAATCGATGTCACAGCAGTGCTCGCACTATGTGCACTCGCCTTCATGACTGTCAAGATGACGAGGAGTTTTCGCCCAGGTTTCGTGACGCGATCGTTTCCGAAGACGGCCGTACGACATGGAGAGTGACCCTCTGGTCACCGCGCGTGTCGCGACGAGAGGAGCGCTGGTGCCGGTGCGACCACCCGCGATGCTCGTCGCCGGCCCACCCGCGAGCGGCAAGACCGTGCTGGGCAACGCGATCGCCCGACGGCTCGGCGCCGCCCTGCTCGACCTCGACGTGCTGACCCGGCCGCTGACCGCGGTGGTGGGCGCGCTGCTCGACACCGACGACCTCGACGATGCCCGGCTCGCGTCAGCCACCCGGAATGCCCGTTACGAGACGCTTTATGACGCGGCGGCCGACAACCTGGCGATCGGCAACGCGGTCGTGCTCGTCGCCCCGTTCACAAGTGAACGGCACTCCCCAGATGTTTGGCGCGCGGTCGCCGGCCGGCTCGCCGACGCCGGCGGCCGGCCATCGCTGGTCTGGCTGCGGGCGTCGCCGGCACTGCTGCGCGACCGGATGTCGACCCGCGCCGCGGGCCGCGACCGCGCCAAGCTCGCCGACGTCGACGCGTTCCTCGACCGGCTCGACCTGGACCCGCCGGCGGTCGACCACGTGGCCGTCGACGCCGCGTCGCCGCTGGAAGCACAGGTCAGCGCGGTCCTTGACGCGCTGCCGCGGCTGCGCCAATGATCACCGACAGCCCCCGCCCCACCGGAGGAGAAGCCATGAGCGTCATCGTCCTGCCCGCCAACCAGCCGGCCGACCGGTTCTATCTCGGCGGGGACCGGATCGCGGAGTTCCGTGGCACCGCTCCCGCCGGCGACCACGTGCCGGAGGACTGGGTGGGTTCGGCCACGACGGTCGCGGGC
The DNA here is from genome assembly GCF_040654855.1 of Asanoa sp. NPDC050611. Taxonomy (NCBI): domain Bacteria; kingdom Bacillati; phylum Actinomycetota; class Actinomycetes; order Micromonosporales; family Micromonosporaceae; genus Asanoa; species Asanoa sp. NPDC050611. The sequence continues at coordinate 13,113 of NZ_JBFAIU010000102.1, read as the reverse complement.
TTCGACTCGCTCGGCCTGACGGTCCTGGCGGACGGCCGCCTCCTGCGCGCGGCGATCGCGGACGACCCGGTCCGCTGGCTGGGCGCCGCGCACGTGGACCGCTTCGGCGCGGACCCGGCGCTGCTGGTCAAGCTCCTCGACGCGGGCGAGCGGCTGCCGGTGCACGTCCACCCGGACGACACGTTCGCCCAGTCGCACCTGGGTTGCCGCAACGGCAAGACCGAGTCCTGGATCATCCTGAGCGCCGAGCCGGGCGCCACGGTCCACCTGGGCTTCCGCGAGGACGTCGCGCCGGCGACGCTGGCGGGCTGGGTCGAGCGACAGGACCGCGCCGCGATGCTCTCCGCCCTGCACGCGGTCGAGGTGACGGCCGGTGACACGGTCTTCGTCCCCGCCGGCTACCCGCATGCCATCGGCGAGGGCATCCTCCTGCTCGAGTTGCAGCAGGCGGCAGACCTGTCACTGCTGCTGGAGTACGACGGCTTCGCCGTCGACGGCCCTCGCGACGGGCACCTGGGCATCGGCTTCGAGGCGGCGCTCCCCTGCGTCCGCCACGAGGCGGTGCCGGCGGACACGTTGAAGGAGATCTGCGGCCGGATCGACGACCGACACATCTTCCCGGCGTACGCGGACGGCTTCTTCCGCGCGGACCACCACAGTGGATCGTCCACCTGGGAGCCGGGCTTCTCGATCGCCGTGGTCCTGTCGGGCGAGGGCCGGCTGGCCTGGGGCAGCGACGACTCGGTCGCCCTGCACCGCGGCACGACGGTCCTGATCCCACACGACGCGGGCACAGTCCGCGTGGCCGGCGACGTCGAACTGGTCCGCTGCCGCCCACCGGCGGCCTGAGCCGACCATCGAGCCGACACCGCCTGAGGTCGCCGGGCCGCGTTACAGCCCGTGCTCGGCCAGGCGGCGGATGGCCGCGGCGGAGGCGCCGCGGGCCCAGTCCTCGAAGGTGTGTGGGCGCGTGACGATCTCGCAGCGGCTGGCCGCGCCGAAGGCGTGTTCGGCGAAGGAGGCGCGCAGGTGCGTCTCGAAGAGGTCGAAGTTGCTGACCGCCTCGCCGCCGATGATGACCAGCTGCGGGCCGGTCAGGTTGACCAGCGTCGCGATCGCCGTGCCGATGACCGTCGCCGCGTGCTCAAACGTGCGGACCGCCACCGGGTCGCCCTGGTGCGCCAGCTCCACGATCTCGACGATCGACAGGTCGCGGCCCAGGGCACGCGACACCGAGGCGACGATCGCCGGCGTGCCCGCCACCGCCTCGACGCAGCCGCGGCGGCCGCACGGGCAGACGTGGTCCGGCGAGGTCAGCGGCAGGTGCCCGATCTCGCCCGCGACGCCGTAGGCACCGGCCACCACGTCGCCGTTGATGTGCAGCCCGCTGCCGATGCCGCGGCCGATCGTGACGATCGCGAACAGGTCCGTGCCGACGCCCACGCCGAACCAGTGCTCGCCGATCGTCAGGGCGCGGACGTCGTTCTCGACCAGGACGTCCCGGCCCAGGCGGCCGGAAAGAACGGCGCCGAGGGGCACGTCCGTCCAGCCCATGATGGCCGACTCCCGGACCACACCGAGGGAGGTGTCGACGTCGCCCGAGACGCTGACGCCCACGGCGCAGAGCCGGTCCGCCCGGTCCCCGAGCGCGCCGACCAGCGACCGGGTCGTAGCCTCGATCGCCTCGACCACCACCGACGGCGTCGTCGCCTTCAACGGCCGCCGGTCGACCGCCAGCACGTGGGTCGTCAGGTCGGTGGCCACGCCGACGATCTCGTCGGCGTTCACCTTCACACCGATCGACACCAGCGCGTCCGCGACCACCATCAGCGGGTTGGCGGGCCGGCCCGGCTGGCCGTCGCGCGGCAGCGACAGCTCGTCGGAGACCAGGCCTACCTCGAGCAGCGGGCCGACCGCCTTCGTGACCGCCGCCTGGGAGAGGCCCAGCAGCCGGGCGATGTCGATCCGGCTGATGGGTCCCCGGGTGAGGATCGCCCGGAAGACGCCGGCGGCCGCCGTGGACGCTCCCTTGAGGAGCGCGATGGCCGCGCCCGCATCATGCATCGCCTGGTTCCTTTGCTGTGAGCCGGAGTCGCACATGGACGATACGGCAGCCGGCGCACCGGGGCGGGAGCGCCGCTCCCGCCCCGGCACCGGTCACTGCTTCGCGAGGATCTCCTGCGTCTTCGCGGTCATCTCCGCGAAGACGGCCTTGTCCTTCTCACCGCTGAAGTACGCCTCGAACATCGGCTGGATCGTGTCGACGATCTGCTGGCCGTTGGCGGTCGGCGGCGCCGGGTACAGCTCGCCGTTGTTCAGCGCGTTGACGAAGCCCGACAGGTCGAGGCCCTGCGCCTTCTGCGCGTCGACGGCGACCTGCAGCGACTTCGCGATCGACGGCAGGAACGTGGCGTCCGCGCCGGCGGTCGACTGGCAGGCCTCCGAGCCCATGTAGGTGACCCACTTCCACGTCGAGTCGAGGTTCTTCGTACCCGCGTAGATGTTGTTGGCGTTCGAGTTGCTGATCATCGAGCGGCCCTGCGGACCCTTGACCGTCGGGGCGACGCCGACCTTGACGCCCGGGATCTTCGTCATCGAGGTCGCGTCCCATGTGCCGCCCTGCACCATCGCCACGGTGCCGGAGCCGATCTGCTGGCTGCCGGCCACGGTCAGCTGGCCGAACTTCGGCATCAGGCCGCGGTCGCCGAGGCTCTTGATGTACTCCAGCGTCTTGACGAAGTTCGGGTCGTCGTACGGGAACTTCGTGGGCCAGGCCGGCTTGTCGCCGAGCCGCCAGCCGAGCGTGGAGACGAACGGGTTCCACGAGGTCTGGCCGTTGAAGTCGCCGGAGGCCAGGCTGCCGATGCCGTACCTGGCGACCTTGGTCTTGTCGAAGCCGGGCTCGTCACCCCGCTTGCCGTTCTTGTCCACGGTGAGCTTGGCGACGATGTCGTCGAACGTGCCGCCGTCGTCCGGGTTCCAGGTCATGTCCCGGATCTGGTCGGCCGTGATGCCGGCGTCCTTCGCCTTGTCCTCGTTGAAGTAGATCGCCGCGCCGGCCCAGTCCAGCGGGATGCCGTACTGCTTGCCGTCGGTGTACTTCCACGACTCGACGCCGATGTCGAACACCGACAGGTCGTAGTTGGTCTTCTTGATCTGGTCGTCCAGAGCCATGATCTGCTTCTGACCGGCGTACGCACCGAGCAGCGGCACGCTGTTCTGGAACGCGTCCGGGGCGGCGCCCGAGACGAAGCCGGCGGTCAGCTTCGTGAAGTAGTCGTCGACGGCGTACTGCGAGATCGTGACGGTGATCCCGGGGTTCGCCTGTTCGAAACCGGGCAGGCATTTCTTGTACGAGGCGGCCTGCCGCTCGTCCCACGTCCACCAGTTGACGGTCTTGCCGCCGGCGTCGCCGCCACCGCTGTCGCCGTCGCTCGAGCAGCCGGCCAGCGCCGCGGTCGCCGCGAGGGCGAGCGCGATCGCCGACGCGATTCGCTTGGATCTCATGGGTTCCTCACTTGTCGGGTGATGGGGGTGTGGTGGGCAGCCTTGTTCCACATCGGACGCCCGCGCCCGATGCCAGAGTTATGAAGTTCAGAAGAGTGCGGCCGCGCCGTCGGCTGGCACGTCCAGTGCGGACAGATGGCCGTCGTGCGCGACGACGACGTGGTGTGGTGCGCCGCGGACGTCGCGGAAGACCGCGCTCTCCACGGCGCCGCCGACCCAGCTCAGGTCGACCGCGAGCCCCCCGCGGACCCGCAGGCCGGTGACCCGGCCGTGCGGCCACTGGGCCGGTAGTGCGGGTAGCAGCTCGACGCGGCCGCGGTGGCTCTGCACGAGCATCTCGGCGATCGCCGCCGTGAACCCGTAGTTGCCGTCGAGCTGGACGGGTGGATGGGTGCTGAACAGGTTCGGCAGGAGCCCGCCCCACTCGGATCCGTCGACCGGGGCGGGCGCGCGGTGGTCACGGTCGAAGGGCGTGAACGCCTCGAGCAGCAGCGCCCGCGCCTGTGCGGCGTCGCCGAGCCGGGCCCGCAGCGCCACCTTCCAGGCCCACGACCAGCCCATCGCGCCGGGGCCGCGGGCGTCCAGGAACCGGCGTGCCGCCTCGGCCAGCTCGGGTGTGTCGACGAGGTCGAGCGGGTAGAGCGCGACCAACGGGGACAGGTGGCGGTGGTGCGGGTCCGCGTCCACCAGGTCGGATGACCACTCGCGCAGCCGGCCGTCGGCGCCGACCTCCAGCGACGGCAGCCGGTCGAGGGCCTTGGCGAGCTCGGCGTCGAGCGGGTCCGCCAGGCCGAGCGTGGCGATCGCCGCCCGCGCCCGCAGCAGCAACGCCCGGATCAGCGCGATGTCCGCCGTCGTCGACACGCTCAGCGCCTCCGGCCGTCCGGACGGGCCGACGTACAGGTTCTCGGGCGAGGTCGAGGGCGTGGTGCGCACCCCGCCGGAGACGGGGTCGTCCACGAGCCAGTCCAGGCAGAACTCCGCGGCGCCGCGCAGCAGCGGCCAGACGGTGTGTTCGAGCAAAGCGCGGTCGCCGCTGAACTCGTAGCGGTCCCAGAGGTTGTGGGTCAGCCAGACGCCGCCCATCATCCAGATCGCCCAGCTCGGCGCGCCGTGGCCCATGCCGACCGGCAGGCTCCAGCCCCAGAGGTCGCTGTTGTGGTGCGCGACCCAGCCCCGGGTGCCGTAGAGCCGTGCCGCGACGTCGGCGCCGGAACGGGAGAGCCGTCTCACCAACGCGACCACAGGTTCACATGGATCGGCGAGCCCGACCACCGGCGCCGGCCAGTAGTTCATCTGCGTGTTGATGTTGATCGTGTAGTTCGACGACCACGGCGGGCGCAGTTCCTGGTTCCAGATGCCCTGCAGGTTCGCCGCCGGTCCGCCCGCGCGCGACGAGGCGCCGAGCAGGTACCGGCCGTACTCGGCGAGCACCGTGGCCCGCAGGCCCTCGTCGGTGCCGTGCAGGACGTCGCGCTCGACGTCCCAGGTGCCGGCTCGCCGGCCGCCGATCGCGAAACGCGCGCCCGAGACGTGGTCACGGATGTCGGCCACGTGCTCGGTGAACCGTTCGGCCCGCTCCAGTGCGGCCCGCGCGGTGGTGCGCGCCCGTTCCCGGATCTCCCCACGCGAGGAGGTCCGCCAGTCGGCGCCGTCCGGGCCGTCCCACCACAAGCCGGACCGGCTGGACGTCGACAGGGCGATCAGCAGCCGGCTCGCCCCACGGACCCGCAGCAGGTCGCCGTCCCGACCCCGCGTTCCGTCGCTGTGCACCGCGAGCGCCGCGGTGGCGAAGTGGTCGAAGCGGCCGTCGTCAAAGACATGGGCGGGCTCGCCCGGCTCGTGCAGCGGCGCGCCGTCGACAGGCGCGACCACGTCCAGGGTGATGCCGTCCTCGGACGCCTCCAGGCCCACCGACCGCAGCGGCGTCGACAGCGTGAGGTCGACATCGAGCACCGGCCCGTCGGCGGTGTACTCGACGAACAGGCAGGCGGCCGGCGCGGAGACGTAGGTGCGCCGGGTGACACCGACGCCGGCCACGGAAAGCCGCTCGGTCACGTGCGACTCGTCGAGGTCGAGCACCCGGGCCGGCCGGCCACGGACTCCGGCGGTCTCGAGCACCAGGTCGACGAAGGGCAGGAACTCCTGCGAGTAACGGCCCTCGAAGCTCATCAGCAGCTCTTCGGCGTGCTGGAGGTCGCCGGCGTCGATCGCGGCCCGGGCCTCGGCGAGCCGCTCCGGCCCGGCGCCGCCCGCGACCAACGCGTCGAGCGCTTCCGCCGGCCCGTCGGGATGACCCGACCAGATCGTGGCGTCGTTGACCTGGACCCGCGCCCTGGCCCCGCCGAACACCATCGCGCCGATCCGGCCGTTGCCGAGCGGGACGGCCTCGACCCACTCCCGCGCCGGCGCGGACCACGAGAGGCAGAGGTTCATCACTTGATCCCCGAGAACCCGATTGAGTTGACGATGCGCCGGCCGAACACCATGAACAGCGCGAGCATCGGCAGGGCCGCGACGAGGGTCGCCGCCATCAGGCCGGCCCAGTCGGGCTGCGACTGCGGCGAGGACTGCTTGAACACCGCGAGGGCCAGCGTGAGCGGCTGCACGGAGTCGTCGCTCGTGGCCAGCAGCGGCCAGAAGTAGTCGTTCCACATGCCGATGAAGCCCAGGATCGACAGCGTGATGATCGGGCCGCTGGTCATCGGCAGCGTGATGCCGAACAGCACCCGCAGCTTGCCCGCGCCGTCCAGCAGCGCCGCCTCCTCGATCTCGGTCGACAGGCCGAGCATGAACTGGCGGAGGAAGAAGATGTTGAAGGCCGAGAAGAGGGCCCCGGGCAGGATCAGGCCCGCGAACGTGTTGAGCAGGCCGAGCTCCTTCACCAGCACGAAGTTCGGCAGCAGGGTCAGGATGCCGGGCACCATCAGCGCCGTGAGGAACAGGCTGAACATCAGGTCGCGGCCGCGCCACTGCAGGCGGGCGAAGGCGTACGCCGCCAGGGTCGAGAAGAACACGATCAGCCCGGTCGACAGCGACGCGTAGATGACCGAGTTGAGCAGATAATGTCCGATGTGGATGGAGGCGCCGGAGCCGCCCTCCGCGATGGACTGTTCCGTCGTCGCCAGCCCGAGCACCCGCTGGAACGGTCCCCACGTGAAGCCGACCGGCAACAGCGAGGCGGGATGGGCGGACAGGGCGTAGTTGTCGGAGAGCGCCGTGCGCAGGATCCAGTAGAACGGGAAGATCGTCACGAACAGCACGCCGATGAGGTACGTCCAGGCGGCCGTACGCCCGATGCTGAACTTTCTCATGCGTTGGTGTCCGATTCGTTCGCCCGCAGCAGCCGCATCTGCAGGAACGTGATGGCGATGAGGATGACGAAGAGGGACAGCGACATCGCGGCGGCGTAGCCGAAGTCGAACTGCCCGAACGCCTTGCTGTAGATGTACATCTGCAGCACGTTGGAGGCGTTGGCCGGGCCGCCCTTCGTCGTCACCTGCACGATGTCGAAGACCTGGAACGCGCCGATGATGTTCAGGACGATCACCAGGGCGAGGATCGGCCGCAGCAGTGGCAGGGTGAGCCGGCGGAACATCGTCAGCTCGCCCGCGCCGTCGACCCGCCCGGCCTCGTAGATCGTGGGCGGGATGGTCTGCAGCCCCGCGAAGATGATGATCGAGGTGTAGCCCATCTGCTTCCACACGCTGATCAGCGCGATCGACGGGATCGCCCAGCCGCGCGAGGTGAGGAACTGGATGCCGTCGCCGCCCAGCGCCTTGATGACGATGTTGACGACGCCGAGCTGCGTGTCGAGCATCCATGACCAGACGGTGCCGGCGACCACGGCGGAGATGAGGAACGGCAGGATGATCAGGCCGCGGATCACGGTCGACGAGGTGAGCCGGTGCAGCACCGCGGCCGTGATGATCGAGACGACCAGGCTGATGCTCACCGACAACACGACGAAGTAGACGGTGACGCCGAGCGCCGACCAGAAGACGTCGTCGTGCAGGAGCTGCGTGTAGTTGTCGAGGCCGACCCACTCCGGCGGGCTGAGCACCGCGAAGTCCGTGAAGCTGAGGTAGATGCCGCGCAGCGTGGGATAGGCCGCGAAGACGAGGAACCCGACGAGCGCGGGCGCGATCAGCACCCAGGCGAGCTTGGCGTCGCCGCGGTGGGCGGGCGAGTGCGTGTTGACGCGGGACCTCCCGCGCCGGACCGCGCCTCGCGGTGGCCGCTGCTCGCGTGCCGTTGACTCCAGGACCGCCATTGGTCTGCCTGCTCCCGCATGTTTCGGCTGTTGCCCCTGCGCTTGCCGCGCCAGACTAAACATGGTTTATTTACGCCGTCAAGTAACCCTGTCGTAACGTCCGCGGAGGCTGTTACACATGCAATCCGGCACCACCGCCGTCATCGCCCTGCGTGCCGGAGGAGCGGCCTTCGTCGTCGAGATCTGCGATCCGGTGCCCCGGATCCTGCACTGGGGTGCGGACCTCGACGCCCCGGCGGACGACCTCCGGCGGACGGCCGAACCCGCGGTCCTCAACAACTCCCCGGACTCTCCGCGGGTGTTCTCGGTCTGGCCGACCGAGCGCGACGGCTGGTCCGGCACACCGGCACAGAGCGGGAACGCCTCCGGGTACGCCACGACGCCGCGCCCGTCCCTCGCCGCGCACCGGGTCGAGGTGCCGGCCGACGGCGTCGGCGGGCGGCTGGAGCTGGACCTCGTCGACCCGGTCGCCGGGCTGCGCTCGGCCGTGGTCTGCGAGCTGGACCGGTTCGGGGTGCTGGCGGTCTCGCTCAGCGTGGCGAACGCGGGCGATCGTGCGTACACAGTGGATGGTCTGCTGGCCCTGCTGCCCGTGCCCGAGCGGGCGGCCGAGCTGGTCGACTTCACCGGGAAGTGGTGCCGGGAACGGGCTCCGCAGCGCGCGCCCTTCAATTTCGGCACCCACCTGCGGGCGACCCGGCGCGGCAAGCCGGGGCACGACTCCCCCTACCTCCTGATGGCCGGGACCCCGGCGTTCGGCTTCGGGCACGGCGAGGTCTGGGCCGCGCACCTGGCGTGGAGCGGCGAGCAGCGCTACCTCGCCGAGCGGCTGCCGGAGGGCGCCGGCGCGTTCGCGGCCGCCATCGGGGCCGGCGAGTCGCTGCGGTCGGGCGAGGTGATCCTGGCCCCGGGCGAGCGGTATGACGCGCCGACGGCGCTGTTCGTCTGGTCCGGCGAGGGCACGGACGGCGTCGCGGACCGGCTGCACCGGCGGTTGCGTGCCCGGCCCGGCCACCCCGCCGCCGTGCGGCCGCTCGTGCTCAACACCTGGGAGGCCGTGTACTTCGACCACGACCTGGACCGGCTGACCGCGCTGGTCGAACGGGCCGCGACGGTCGGGGTCGAGCGGATCGTGCTCGACGACGGCTGGTTCCGCGGGCGCCGGGACGCCGACGCGGGCCTCGGCGACTGGTTCGTCGACCCGGACATGTGGCCGGACGGCCTCGACCCGTTCGTCAAGGTGGTCCGGGCGCACGGGATGCAGTTCGGGCTCTGGTTCGAGCCCGAGATGGTCAACCTCGACTCCGCGCTGGCCCGCGCGCACCCGGACTGGATCCTCGGCCCCGCGGCCGGGCTCGGGCCGTCGGCGCGCCGGCAGTACGTGCTCGACGTCGCCCGCCCCGAGGCGTACGCGTACCTGCTGTCCCGGCTCGACGAGCTGGTCGCCGCGCACGGGATCGACTACCTGAAGTGGGACCACAACCGGGACCTGCTGGAGGCGGTGAGCCGGTCGGCCCCGGGCGGCGAACGGCCCGGTGTCCGGCGGCAGACGCTCGCCCTCTACCGGCTGCTCGACGAGCTGCGCGCCCGGCACCCGGACCTGGAGATCGAGACGTGCTCGGGCGGCGGCGGTCGGGTCGACCTCGGCATCCTGGACCGCACCGACCGGGTGTGGGCCTCGGACTGCAACGATCCCGTGGAGCGGGCGCAGATCGAGCGGTGGACGCGGGCGCTCGTACCCCCGGAGCTGATCGGTTCACACCTCGGCGCCGCGCGCTCGCACACCACGTCCCGCACGACGGACCTGTCGTTCCGCCTCGCCGTGTCGCTGACCGCGCACGCGGGCATCGAGCAGGACCTGACGGCGGCGACCCCCGCGGAGCTGGCGACGATCGCGGCCTGGTCGGCGCTGTACCGCGAGTTCCGGCCGTTGCTGCACACCGGCCGGATGGTCAACGCGGATCTCGCCGACGACGCGGTGGCCCTGTACGGCACGGTGGCGCAGGACGGGTCGCGGGCGCTGTTCACCTGGCTGCGCTTCCGCACGTCGGCCGCCGGGCAGACGGGCCGGGTCCGCTTCCCGGGCCTGGACCCGGCGGCCCGCTACCGGATCGCGATCCGGGACGAGATCGGTGCGGCGAGCCGGCACCAGGCCGACGACCCGGCGTGGCTCGGCCAGGCACCGCTCGAGCTCTCCGGCGCGGTGCTGACCGTGGCCGGCGTACCGCTGCCGACGCTCAACCCGCAGCAGGCCATGCTGATCGACATCGAGAGGACCTCATGACCACCATCGTTTTCGCCGGCGACAGCATCACGGACTGCGAACGCCGCACGGACCCGGCGGGCCTCGGCGACGGGTACGTGCGCCGGATCGCCGCCACCCTCGGTGACGCCGTGCGGGTCGTCAACCGTGGGATCAGCGGCAACAGCACCGGCGACCTGCGCGCCCGCTGGGCGTCGGACGTGCTGGCGGAAAACCCGTCACTGGTCAGCGTGCTGGTCGGCATCAACGACACGTGGCGCCGCTACGACAGTGGCACCGTCACGACGGTCGAGGCGTTCGAGGACAACTACCGGGCGCTGCTCGACCCGCTGGCCGGCGTACCCCTGATCCTGATCGAGCCCTTCCTACTGCCGATCAACGAGGAGCAGGTGACCTGGCGCGCGGACCTGGATCCGAAGCTGGCGGTCGTCCGCAAGCTGGCGACCGAGTACGCCGCGACCCTGATCCCGGCCGACACCGCCCTGGCCGCCGCGGGCACGCCGGCGGACATGGCACCGGACGGCGTCCACCCGAGCCCTCGCGGCCACGACCTGCTGGCGTCGCTCTGGCTCGAGCACACGGAGGACTTGCGCGGCCGGTGACAATGGCGGGCGTGATGCGCGGATACCGGGTCGCGGAGACCGACGCCCTGCTCGCCACCGTGCGCGCCGGGCTCGAACAGGACGACCCGTTCCGCCGGGCCGACGCGCTGCGGGCCATCGAAGGGACGAAGCTCCCGGTCGGCTGGCGTGGCTACAACCGGGAGCCCGTCGACAGCTACCTGCGGCGGGCCGCCAAGGTGCTGGGCCGCTAGGGCGTCAGGTTCGTGCGTGCCTCCGAGACCCAGCCGGCGACGGCGCGCGCGCCGGAGGTGGCGGCGAGGGTGGCGGCCTCGTCGAGCAGCGTGCTCGCGTCGCCGGGGCCGCCCTCCGCGGTGAAGTAGGCCTCGGCGACCAGGTTGGCCGCCACGCCCGCCGCGAAGCCCAGGTCGCGGCGCAGCCGCGTCGACTCGGCCAGGGTCGCGTGCGCCTCGGCGGTGCGGCCGGCGTGCTGGGCCGCGAAGGCCAGGTGGCGCAGGGCGTACGAGCGGGTCAGGTCGTCGCCCGCCGCCTCGGCCAGGTCGCGGGAGCGCGCGAACATCGCCTCGGTCGTGTCCATGTCGCCGCGCACCACCTGGTGGTAGCAGCCCACCCAGAACTGCGCCTCGCCCGCGCCGCGGGTGTCCCCGAGCGCCTCGTAAAGGGCGAGCGCGCGCTCGAACAGCGCGATCTCCGTCTCGTCCTCGCCTGGCTGCTCCCCGTCCGCCCGCGCGGACAGGTACCGGGCATGTCGGATCCGGCCGCGGGCCAGCGCCGTGTCGGCCTCGACCGCGTCCAGCGCCCGGTCGGCGGCGTCGAGCCCGTCGTCGGCGCCCGCGAACACGGCCGCCTCGTAACGCTCCCCCGCCTCGATTAGTCGATCATCCACACTGTGGAGTGTATGGACGTGTTCCCGGTTACGGCGAACCGAGGAGTTTCTCGACGAGCGCCCAGACCTGGTAGACGGCGGGGGCCAGGTCGGCGACCGGTTTGACCCGGTTGACCAGGCGGGCGAACGTCGCGCTGAGCGCGTCGTGGTCCGGGTCGGCCTGGCGGACCTCGGCGGTCAGCGCGTCGACGTCGCGGAGCGCCTTGGCCCGTTCGGGCAGGTCGCCGGCGGCCCCGATGGCCTCGCGGATCTTCGCCAACTCCGCGACGATCCCGTCGACCCGCGGGTCGGCCGGCGCGATGTTGTACTGCACCGCCTGCGCGTGGTCGCCCGCGGCGGCGGCGCCCGTCAGGTTGCCGCCGACGATGACGCCGTAGTTCGGTTGGCTCATCGCTTTCCTTCCCCGGCGCCGGCCGTGGCCTTCGCCTGCTCGCCCGCCGCCGCGGCACCGTAGTTGTCACCGTTGATCACTACGCCGTTGTTGGTGTACGAGCTGACCCGCTCCTCGTACTCGGACGTGTCGACGCCGTTGCGCCGCAGGAAGTCGACCACCGCGTCGTTGATACGACGCTGCACGAGCTTGGCGTACTTGGTGGAGTCCAGCCGCTGCAGGTAGGTCAGCGGCCATGACAACGACGCCATCTGGCGGACCTCGTCGCGCGCGCCGTAGTCATAGACCTCGTCGTCGATGCTCGACTGGTCGGCGACACCGCTGCGCCACCACGCCAGCACGCGTCTCGCCAGGGTGATCGTCAGGCGGAACGGGGCCAACGCGATGTCCGCGCCGGCGGTGCGCAGACAGTCCTTGAACGCTTCCCACCACACGTCGGTGCCCGGCGTGTAGTGGTCGATGTCGAGGTAGGGCCGCCGGATCGGGCCGAGCATCGCGGCGACGTTCTCGACGTAGAGCATCCCGCCCTCGACAGCGATATGGGTGAACGTCGTGACCATCACGCTCTGGTGCTCGGCCGGCATGACGACCGTCCGGTCCGGGCGCAGGATCGCGCGGCTCTCCGCGCCGACGCTGACTCGCAGGAAGTGGCGGGCGCTCGACTGGGGATGCCGGACGATCTCGTCCATCGCCTCGCGGGTCGCGACCGAGTACGGGACGCGCAGGCGCTGGTCGACCAGCGGGAATCCGCGCCAGCGCGTGCCGCTGGCGATGATCTGGTCGCGCAGGTGCAGGCTGGTGAAGGCGGCGCCGTCCGGCAGGTCCGGCGAGCTGAGCGCCGCCAGTCGCTGCTTCACGTGACGGTTGAGCGCCACCGGGTCGATCGCCACCGGTGGCGGCTCCGGCGCGTCCGGCGGCCGACGGGGCGGGAGGAAGCCGTCGGCCGGCCTTGCCGGCTTCAGCTCGACGGCGACCGACCAGGCGTCCGTCACCCGCCCGGCACCCAGAAACGGGTTGTACCCGTCGTGCAACACGATGTTGCCGTGCTGCGCGGCGGCCACCGTCTGGAGCCGGTGCGCGACGAGCCCGCCGACGCCGGTGTTGCCAGGCTGTGCCGGCGCGCCCAGCGCCAGCTCGGGCCTCGGCGGCGCAGGACCTCCAGCTGGCCTTCTACGCGGAGGCGGCCAAGAAGGGCTACGCGACCGGCGACTT
>NZ_JBFAIU010000101.1:908-22737 GCF_040654855.1 Asanoa sp. NPDC050611 | reverse complement strand
GCGTACCCCCAACCCCCTGGTCGCGTCGCTGAGCTGCGGCGCGCCCTCCCCGCCGCCCCCCCACTGGTCGATCGGTCCCCACTCGACCGGCGGCGGCGTCCACATCGGCCTGCCGGCCCGCGCGGGAAGCGGCTGCTCGGAAGCGCTGTCCTGCCGCCCGGTCGCCGGAGCCGCGGGCGGCTGTCCGGCGCCGGCGTCCAGGCGGCCGTCCGCCGGCATTGCGGGCGGTTGTCCGGTGGCGGTGCCCAGTGGACCGTCCGAAACCGCCGCAGGCGGTTGTCCGCCGTCCGCTGGCATTCCCGGAAGCTGCTCCGCCGCGCCGTCCTGGCGCCCGGCCACCGGCTGCCCGGCCGCGCTTTCCTGGCGGCCGCGGTTCGTGCCGGCCTGCAGCGCCGACATGCGGGCCCGCACCTGCTCCGGGTCGAGCGGCGGCGATGGCGCGCCGCCGATCCCCGCCGGGAAGCCGCCCGACGGTTCGTCGACCGGCCGCCGCAGCTGTGGCGCCAGGTGGCGCTGGCGGCTGCGGCGGGGCAGACCGTCCTCGCCGACCACCAGCTCCGCGGTCGCCTCCTCCAGCGGCCGCCGGCGCCGCTGCACCGGCAGGCCCAGCACCGGCGTCGGCTGCGCGGCCGCCTCCGCGGGCGTCGGCGTAGCGACCAACCCGTTGGGCGGAGCCGCCGGCGGCGGTGGCGGCGCGATCGGCCCGCTCGACGGCCGCGCGGCCAGGCCGCCCGACAGCGCCGTCGGCCAGCTCGCGCCCGGCGACGACGACCAGGCCCCGCTGGACGTGCCCTCGGAGGCGGCTTCCGGGACCGTCCACACCGGCCCTTCCTCGGCCGCGGCCACCAGGACCCCGTCGTCGACGGCCGGCCCCTCGACCTCGGCCGGCGTGCGCCCGGGCAGCGCCAGCGCGCCGGTGCCGGCCCCGATCAGCGCCGTCGGTAGCAACGCCACCGCCGTCACGCCGCCATAGGGCGACGGGCGGAGCTGGACGCGTACGCCGTGCCGGGCGCCGAGCTGGGCCACCACGAACAGCCCGAGCCGCGCGGAGTTGCCCGGGTCGAACTCCGGCGGCTCGGTGAGCCGCTGGTTGGCCTCGGCCAGCGCGTCGGAGTCCATGCCCAGCCCGCGGTCCTCGATCTCGATCGCGTACCCGTTGGGCACCGCCTGCCCCGAGACCCGCACCTTGGTGTGCGGGGGCGAGAACGACGTCGCGTTCTCGATCAGCTCGGCCAGCAGGTGGATGACGTCGGCGACCGCGCGCCCGGCGACCGCCGCCGGCTCGATCGCCATGATGTTGACCCGCGGGTAGTCCTCGACCTCGGAGACGGCGCCCCGGATCACGTCGATCATCGGCACCGGCACCCGCCAGCCGCGGCCGGGAGCGGCGCCGGCCAGCACGACCAGGTCCTCCGCGTGGCGGCGCATCCGGGTGGCCAGGTGGTCGACCCGGAACAGGTCGCCCAGCTCGTCCGGGTCGGTGGTGCGCCGTTCCATCTTGTCGAGCAGCGCGAGCTGCCGGTGCAGCAGCGTCTGGCTGCGCCGGGCGATGTTGAGGAAGACCTCGCTCAGCCCCCGCCGCAGCACGGCCTCGTCGACCGCGGAGCTGATGGCGGTGCGCTGGACCGCGGCGAACGCGTGGCCCACCTGCCCGATCTCGTCGGAGCCGAACTCGAGCTGCGGCGCCTCGGCCGCCACGTCGACCTCCTGGCCGCGGCGCAGCCGGCCGATCAGCGTGGGCAGCCGTTCGTCGGCCAGCTCCAGGGCGGCGGCCCGCAGGCCGACCAGGCGGCGGATCAGCTCGCGGCCGACCCGCACCGAGATGTAGAGCGCGATCGTGACCGCGACCAGGCCCAGGAAGCCGGCCAGGCCCAGCCGGATCAGGATGCCGGTGGCGACCGGGATCGTGCGGTCCGCGAGCCGGTCGGACGCCGCCAGCTCGAAGTCGCGCAGGTCGTGCTGCACATGGTCGTACGAGGACTGCCACGCGGTCGCGGCCACCGGCGGCACCGCGTTGTTGCGACCCTTGGTGACCAGCGTGTCGAGCATCGTGTCCAGCTGGGTGAACGCGGAGGTCTCGGTGAGCTGCGTGTAGCGGGTGCGGTCGTCCTCGGGCAGGTCGGCCAGCGCGTTGTCGTAGAGATAGCGCTCGGTGCCGATGATCTGCACGAGCTGGCTATGCTCGTCGGGCCCGAACCGACCGCCGGAGTGCACGCCGGCCAGCAGCGCGTCGGCGCGGGCCAGCACCTCCCGGGCCCGGCCGAGCGAGGTGATCGCCCGGGCCTCCCGGCCGAGCTCCTCGTCGGGCAGGGCGATCAGCACGGAGAACGCCCGGAAGGCGGCGTCGATCACACCGTTGTAGAGCCCGAGCGCGCCGGCCTTGTCCATGTCCTTGCGGTCGACGAAGTCACGCCCGGACGGCAGCACCGCGAACGCCTGGTCGAGCTGGACCAGCCGGCTGGCGAGCAGGTCGCTGGTGTCCGCGCCGGCTGACCGCCGGCGGAACTCAGCGATCGCCTCGTCGGTCTCCGTGCGCTGCGCGGCCAGCCGTTCGGGGCTGGTCTTGCCGGCGAGGTAGACAAGGGACAGTCGGCGTTCCTGCTGCAGGGCGGCCACGACGTTCTCACCGGGCCGGCCGATGTCGTCGAGGAGGCCCTGCGCGGAAAGCAGGCTGAGCGCCGGGCCCAGCGTCAACGTGGTCGCGAAGATCCACAATGCCGTGAGCGCGGCGATCGGCACGGCGACCAAAGAAATGATCTTCGAACGGATCGACCAGCTGCGCGAATTCATCAGTCCTCGCCCGAGGGGTTGGCAGGATCGACGACACGCGTCCTGTCAGCTCCCGCCAGAAAGCTGACATCGCCGGTGACGCATGCGCCTTGGGCAGGATACGCAACTGCCGGCTACCGCACTACCGCCGCACGTCGATGTCTCCGGAGGTGGTTTCCGGAGGGCAAAGATCTGGGAAATAGCAGGGCGAAGGAGGATTGCCATGTCCGCCACCCAGATCGTCGTTCTCGTCATCGTCATCGTGGTGCTCGTCGCGGTCGGGATACTCGCCTGGACCGCGATGCGTCGCCGGGCCCTGCGCGACCGGTTCGGTCCGGAGTACGACCGGGCCGTCGAAAACCAGGAGAGCCGTGCGGCCGCCGAGCGTGAGCTTCGCGACCGTGAGCGCCGCCACGCCGAGCTGACCCTCACACCCCTGTCCCCCGAGTCGCGGGACCGCTACGCCCAGGCCTGGGAAGAGCTGCAGGTCATGTTCGTCGACGACCCCGCCCGCGCGGTCGGTGCCGCCGACGAGCTGGTCACCCGGCTGGTCGCCGAACGCGGTTACCCGACCGAGGACTACGACGACCAGCTCGCCCACCTCTCCGTCGAGCATGCCCGCACGCTCGGCTACTACCGCGACGCACACGACATCCACCTCGCCAACGAGCGCGGCGAGGCCAGCACCGAGCAGCTGCGCCAGGCCGTCGTGCACTACCGCGCCCTGGTCGCGGACCTGCTCGGCGACGAGCCCGTCTCCACCCCGCACACCGACGGCCCGGTCACCGACGCCCGCTAACCCGAGGAGATCCCACCATGACCTACCAGGACCAGCGCAACGAGGAACATCCCGAGGCGGTGCGCTCCGACCCGGTGCCGGTGCAGCGCGACGCCCCGGATGACGAGGGCTACCACGACAATGTCAGCGACGCGGGCTACCACGACAGCACGACCGTGGACGCCGGCCAGCACGACAACCTCGACGAGCCGACCGACGTCGTCGACGCCGACCGGGACGTCGCAGACGCCGATCGGGACGTCGTCGACGCGGATCGAGACGGCGTAGACGCGGACCGGGACGTCGTGGACGCGGACCGGGACGTCGTGGACGCGGACCGGGACGGGGTCGACGACCGCGCCGAGGTCCGCGACCAGGAAGACGTCTATCAAGAGGCCGAGGAGGAGCGCACGGGGTACGACGACCCGGTGGTCGCCTCGCCCGTCGACACCGAGGAAGAGCGCGCCGGTGTGGACAGCAGCGAGCTCGAGCACGAGCGGGAGCGGGCCGAGGAGGAGCACCCCTCCGGCGGGCCGACGTTCCCGGACTCGGCACTCGCGCCGGCCGCGTTCGGTGCGGCCACCGCGGGTGGTGCCGCCGCCGCGGCGGCGATGGCCGCGAACCGCACCGACACCCGCACCGACGCCGAGGCCGTCGACGAGCGGGACGACGACCGCGACCGGACCGACCTCCACGACCGGACCGACCTCCACGACCGGACCGACCGCGACCACGACCTGCACGACGGCGACGACCTGGTGGACGACGACGACCATGACCGGTTCGGTGACGTGACCGACCGCGTCGCCGAGGCGGACGAGAAGACCGAGCTCATGCCGGGCGAGGTCACCGCGGAACCGGTCACCGCGCTGGTGGCGGTCGAGGCCGCCCAGGGCTTCCGGGACCGCTGGCGCGAGGTCCAGCTCCGGTTCGTCGACGACCCCCGCGGCGCGACCGCCGAGGCGCAGGCCCTGGCCGAGGAAGCGGCCGACGCCCTGGTCGAGGCGCTCGCCGCGATGCGCACCGACCTCGGCGGCTGGGAGGCCACCCAGGGCGGCGACACCGAGCACCTGCGCGTGGTGGTCCGCCGTTACCGCGACTTCCTGGACCGCATGCTGCAGAGCTGACCCTCACCAGCCAACACGGGCCCCCGCCGCCGGCGGGGGCCCTCAGCCTTGTGGCACGGGCACGATCGTCTCGCCGTCGACCACGACGGAGCCGGTGGCCAGGTCGAGCGGCGGTGCCGGCTGGGGCACGCCGTCGACCTCGAGGATGCCGACCTGCCGCCCGTCGACCACGATCCAGCCGCCCTTGACCTGCGCGTTGCGCACCTGCGCGGTGGCCCGGTAGAGCCCGGACGGCTTGCGTACCGCGCCGATGTCGAACCGGTAGGTCGTGCGCCCGGCGGTCAACGTGCCGTTGGCCCGCTTCTTGTCGAACACCCCGCTGAGCTTGCCCTTGGCGCCGGAGAGCGTGAGCCGCTCGTCGGCCGCGGTGCCCTGGTACCACGCCTCGATCCGGTTGCCGTCACAGACGTAGGCGACGGCCACGCCCTCCTTGACCGCGATGGCGATGCTGGCCGCGCCGCCCTCCGTCGACCCGGCCCAGGTCACGGTCACCTTCTGCTGCGCCTGCGCCTTCGCGGGCGGCGGCGTCACGGCGACGTCGGCCGGCGGCGCGGCGGACGGCGAGGGGGAGACCGAAGGCGAGGGCGAGACCGGAGGCGCGGCCGGTGGCGGAGCCGCCTCGACCCGCGCGGCCGCCGGCTCAGCCACGGTCAGCGCGTTGTTGGCGGCGAACAGGCCGGCCCCGGCCGCGAGGCCGACCACGAGCGTGACGGCGGTTCCCAGGCGCATCATGACCACTCCCCGTCGGTGACGTCCCTACAAGGAAACAGCCTCCCGTGACCGACCGTCTGTGGACAACCACGCAGCGGCGGAAAAATGACAGATCGCACCGAAACTGAGCGAGTTTCGGAAACGGAGTCCTGGGTACGTCCGCCCCCGATCGATCCGAGCCGTTCGGACCGGCGGGCGGAAGGAGACGCTGTGGACGGTGGGCTTCGGCTGGACCTCAACTGGCTGGACTATCTGCTGCTGACGCTCTACTTCGTGACCGTCCTGGGCGTGGGTTTCGCCGCCCGCCGCGCGATCCGGACCAGCGTCGACTTCTTCCTCTCCGGGCGTTCGCTGCCGGCCTGGGTGACCGGGCTCGCGTTCGTCTCCGCCAACCTCGGCGCGCTGGAGATCATCGGCATGGCCGCCAACGGCGCCCAGTACGGCGTGATGACCACGCACTACTACTGGATCGGCGCCGTACCCGCGATGGTGTTCCTCGGCATCGTGATGATGCCGTTCTACTACGGCTCCAAGGTCCGTTCGGTGCCGGAGTACCTGCGCCTGCGCTTCAACCGCCCGACCCACCTGCTCAACGCGATCAGCTTCGCGGTGGCCCAGGTGCTGATCGCCGGCGTCAACCTCTACGCGCTGGCGTTGGTGCTCGACGCGCTGCTCGGCTGGCCACTGTGGATCTCGATCATCGTCGGCGCCGCGATCGTGCTGACCTACATCAGCATCGGTGGCCTCTCCTCGGCGATCTACAACGAGGTGCTGCAGTTCTTCGTGATCCTGGCCGGGCTCATCCCGATCACCGTGATCGGCCTGGTCAAGGTCGGGGGCATCGACGGCCTGTTCGACAAGGTACGCAGCGGCGACCTCGGCGCGGGGGCGCTGCACGCCTGGCAGAACACCGGCTCGTCGGACAACCCGCTGGGCGCGCACTGGCTCGGCATCGTCTTCGGCCTCGGCTTCGTGCTCTCGTTCGGCTACTGGACCACGAACTTCGCCGAGGTGCAGCGCGCCCTGTCCGCGCGGAACATGAGCGCCGCCCGGCGCACGCCGCTGATCGCCGCGTACCCGAAGCTGCTCATCCCGATCGTGACCGTGATTCCGGGCCTGATCGCGGTGGTGACCGTGCAGGGCCTCGGCGCCGACGAGGGCGACCTGGTCTACAACAACGCGATTCCGCTGCTCATGCGTGACCTGCTGCCCAACGGCGTGCTCGGGATCGCGGTCACCGGCCTGATGGCCTCGTTCATGGCCGGCATGGCGGCCAACGTCAGCGGCTTCAACACCGTCTTCACCTACGACATCTGGCAGACGTACGTGCGACGGGAGCGCTCGGACGACTACTACATCAGGGTCGGTCGCATCGCCACGATCGCCGGTGTGGTGGTCGGCATCGGCACCGCGTTCATCGCGGCCGGGTTCTCCAACATCATGAACTACATACAGGCCCTGTTCTCCGTCTTCAACGCACCGCTGTTCGCCACGTTCATCGTCGGCATGTTCTGGAAGCGGATGACCGCGGCGGCCGGCTTCTGGTCGCTGCTCTCCGGCACGGTCGTGGCCATCGCGACGTACCTCCTCTATCTCGGTGGTGCGTTGCCGTTCGAGACCGACCTCGAGGAGAGCTTCTGGGGTGCCGGCCTCGCGTTCGTGACCGTGCTGCTGGTGGCGTTCGTGATCAGCCGGTTCGGTGCGCCCAAGCCCGAGAGTGAGCTGCGCGGCCTGGTCAACGGGCTCGGCGGCATCGACGTCAAGGGCGACGTGCTGGTCGGCGACGCGGCCTGGTACCGGTCACCGCTGCTGCTGGGCGGCGTCGCGCTCGCCCTGTCCCTGCTGTTCTACATCCCGGTCTGGTGAGGACGATGAGTGACGACGAACTCGTGAGCGAGCCACAGGAGGAGCGGCGCCGGTCGGCCGCCGCGCGGTTGTTCGACGTCCGCCGGGTGATCGGCGGGTTGTTCGTGGTGTACGGCGTGATCGTCGGCCTGGTCGGCGTCTTCGACGGCTCGGCGGCGCTCGACAAGGCCCAGGGCGTGCGGATCAACCTCTGGGCCGGGCTGGCGATGCTGGTCCTGGGGCTGCTGTTCCTGCTGTGGCAGTGGCTCTCCCCGGCCGAGGCGCCGGAGCCGCCGAACGCTGACACCGAACGCGAGAGTGTCGAAAATAGGGAGGGCGACGCGTCGGTCCGGTGAAGGAGGAAGCCATTGCTCATGCTCTTCGCAGAAGGTGCACGATCCACGCCGACGTAAGGCCCAAGGCTCCGAGCACACGCTTCACGTACCGGGCTGCGCTGACTCACCCGAGCCCTAGACCGGGATGACGGTGCGTCCTCGCCGCCCGTCGAGGCACCCACCTGGAGACGGCGCTGAAGATCGCGCAGTACCAACGCGCCGACTGGATCGGGGGTGACTCGGCAGACCTCGGTGGCGTCGAAACCGCGCCCTGCCTGACCAAATGACAACCCGCCTGAGTCTCAGACCTAACGGATGACCTCCTCGTGGCCCGCGCCACGTACGATGCGCATCGAGCAATCTTTATTCGGGGAGGGCAAGTGGGTCTGATTCGTAAGACCTTGAGCGTGAGCACGCTGGGCATCATCAAGTTCCGGTCGAACAGGGAGTCCAACGCACGAAGCAACCGGAAGTTGGCGAAGGCCGCCGAGCTGGAGGCCAGGGCCGCCATGCTGGACGCCGAGACGCGGGCGAAGCAGGCCAGGCAGAACGACTGAGACAGCGAAGACCCCCGCTACCCGTACCTGGGTGGCGGGGTCTTTTTGTGTTTAGACCTTCACGAAGGTCCCGCGCTGCGGCACGGTGACGACCAGGCCACGCTCACGCAGCTCGGCCACCGCGCGCCGGGCAGTACCACGGGCCACCCCGAACTCCTGAACCAGAGCGGTCTCGCTCGGGAAGCGCCAGACGCAGACACCGAAGCCGAGAGTGTCGAAAATAGGGAGGGCGACGCGTCGGTCCGGTGAAGGAGGAAGCCATGAAATACATGCTCATGCTCTTCGAACCGGAGACCGACTGGGAGTCCCGCCCCGACGAGTTGCGGGCGAGCCTGGCCGAGCACGACACGTTCTCGGCCTGGCTCAAGGAACGCGGCATCGCCGAGGTGGGCGGGGAGGCCCTGCGCGGGCCCAGCATGGCCACCACGCTGCGCAAGGTCGGCGACGAGATGGTGGTCACCGACGGGCCGTACGCCGAGCTGAAGGAGAGCCTCGGCGGCTACTACATCATCGACGCCAAGGACCTCGACGAGGCGATCGAGGCGGCTCGCCGGTGTCCGACGGGCACGGCGACGGAGATCCGCCCCATCTGGGACATCTCCGATTTCACCTGACGTCGACCGCGCGCTGGCGACGGCGTACCGCCGTGAGTGGGCCCAGGTGCTCGCCACGGTGGTGCGCCTGACCCGCGACCTCGACGCCGCGCAGGACGCGGTGCAGGAGGCGTTCGCCGCGGCCGTGCCGGCGTGGCGGTCCCGCGGCGTGCCCGCGAACCCGGGCGCGTGGCTCACGGCGACGGCTCGGCGCAAGGCCGTGTCCGCGCGGCGGCACGTGGACGCGATCGAGCGGCGGCTGCCGCTGCTGGTGGTCGAGGAGCCGGGCGCCGCGGGGGTGTTCCCGGACGACCGCCTGCGGCTGCTGTTCACCTGCTGCCACCCGGCGCTGGACCTGCCGGCCCGGGTCGCGCTGACGCTCAACGTCGTCTGTGGACTGGCGACCGCCGACATCGGCCGGATCTTCCTGGTGCCGGCGGCGACGATGGCGGCGCGGGTGACGCGCGCGAAGCGGAAGATCCGGGCGGCCGGCATTCCCTACCGGGTGCCGGCGCCGGCTGACCTGGCCGAGCGGCTGCCGGCGGTGCTCGCGACGATCTACCTGTTCTTCGTGCAGGGCCACACCCCGCCGCGCGGCACGGAGCTGACGGCGGCCGACGTCACCGCCCGCGCGGTCGACCTGGCGCGGGTGCTGGTGGAGCTGCTGCCGGCCGAGCCGGAGGCGCGCGGGCTGCTGGCGCTGCTGCTACTGACCGAGGCCCGCCGGCCGGCGCGGGTGGACGGGGCCGGCGTGCCCGTGCTGCTCGCGGACCAGGACCGGTCGCGCTGGGACGCGGAGCTGGTCGGCGAAGGACTGTCGCTGGTGCGGCGGGAGCCGCGCGGGCCGTACGCCATCCAGGCCGCGATCGCCGCGGTGCACGCGCTGGCACCGCGGGCCGCCGACACCGACTGGGCCGCGATCGTCCGGCTCTACGACGACCTGCTGGCCGTGCACCCGTCGCCGGTCGCGGCGCTGGCCCGGACGATGGCGTACGCCGAGGTGGCCGGACCGTCGGCCGGGCTCGCCGAGGTGGAGCTGCTGGCCGCGGACTCGCGCCTGGCCGGCTACCACGTGCTGCCCGCCGCCCGGGCGGACCTGCTGCGCCGCCTGGGCCGCCTGGCGGAGGCGGCCGACGAGTACGAGCGCGCGGCGGCGCTGGCCGGCAACGCGGCGGAACGCACGTACCTCCGCGCGCGAGCCGCCGACCTGCGCTGACGCGGTGGAAACGGGTCCCCGCCCCGGCTGCCGAAGGCCAGGACGGGGACCCGCGGTCTGGTTAGGACAACGGCGGGTAGGCGTTGGCCATGAGCTGGCGGAACTGCGCCGAGAACCACGCGCCGGAGATCGGTGCGTCGGGCAGTGCGCCGGTCGGGTTGTTGCCGTTCAGGCCGTTGCCGCCGTACGTCGGGTCGCACATCCGGTCGAAGCCCTTGCCGTCGTTGTTCGGGATCTCGCGGCTCGAGCCGTCCGACTCACCCGGCGGCTTGACCCACACGTACGCGTCGATGCCGGTGGCCGGCGCCGCGGTCGGCCGCTCGCCGAGGCCCGCGCCGCTCTGGTTGCACCAGTTGCCGGCGTGGATCCGGCGGTCGATGCGGGACTGGTCGACGAACGTGTTGAGGTCGGTCGACGTGCTCGGTGCCGTGGGTCGCGCCGAGCCGCCCCAGCCGTTGCGGGACGTGTCGATCAGCATGCCGATGTTCGAGTTGAAGCCCTGGGCGACCAGCTCCGTGCGGAACGCCTGGGCGAAGGTCAGCTCGTCGACGTACTGGTTCCAGTCGACCCAGCGGGACTGCCGGATCTGCTGGCCGTTGACGGTCGTGTTGATGTTGAAGTGCTCCTCGCGCAGCGCCGAGTAGTTGGCGGTGTTGACGATGAAGCCGTGCACGTCGTTCACGGTCGCGCCGGCCGCGGTCGCGGCCTGCTTGAGCTTCTGGGCGGTCGGGCGGAAGTTGCTGTCCCAGCCGATCCAGCCGTGGTGCGCGGCGTCGATGTAGTTGTAGACGTTGGGGATCGCGCCGAGCTTGTCGAGCGCGTAGCCGACGCCGTTGACGTAGCCGCCGTTGGAGTTCATCGTCGCGCACTTGGCGATGTTGAGGTTCGTGACCAGGTTCGGCAGCGAGTCGATCTCGATGATCGTGATGATCCGCAGGCTGCGGTACTTCGTGTTGCTCATGATCGCCGCGATCGGGTCGATGTACTCGCTCTGGTAGCGCGGCAGCCCGTCGACCGGGAGCTCACCGTTGGAGGCGAGAGCGGAGCAGTCGCGGCCGGGCAGGTTGTAGATGACGAACTGGATGTAGCCGGCACCCTGCGCGAGCGCGGCGTCCAGGTGGTCCTCGACGCCCATCGGGCCGTTGGACTGGCTGTCCGGGGTGCCCTCGATGGCCGCGATCCGGTCCAGCCACACCGCGGTGGGCTGGTTCGACACGCGGGAACCGCCCGGCTCGGCGGCGGCCTTGGCCGACCACTCCGGGTTGACGTAACCACGGGCACCGGAGTACGGGTTGTCCACCTTCGTGCCACCGCTGGGCACGTCGTTGTCGGACTCGGTGGCGGTGACGCTCACGTTGCCCGCCGAGCTGGTCGCCGCGATCGTCGCGGTGCCGTTGGTGGTGTCGGTGTCCTCCGACGCGCTGACCGTGACCGGGACGCCGGTGCTCCAGTTCGAGCTGGTCAGGGAGAAGCTGGTCGGGGAGACCGTGATGTTGGTGTCACCGGTCTTGGCCAGCGACACGGCGACCGAGCTGGTCGGCGCGGCGCTGAGCCGGTAGGTAACCGTGGCGGAGCCACCTTCGGGCACGCTGACGGCGCCGGTGCTGGCCTGCAGCGTCGGGGTGGTCGAGCCGCCGCCGACCGTGAACGGCACGGCCGAGGTGGTGGTGGACAGGCCCGCGCTGTCGAACGCCCGGGCGGCCGCGGTGTGGCTGCCGGACGCGACCGAGGTGGCGCTGTACGAGTACGGGGCGGTGGTGTCGCTGTTGACCACCGTGCCGTCGATCAGGAACTCGACGCGGCTGATCGGGCCCTCGACGTCGCTGGCGGTCGCGGCCAGCGGGATCGCGGCACCGGCGGCGAACGTGGCGCCGCTTGTCGGGCTGGTCAGGCTCACGGTCGGCGCCGTGTTGCCCGGCGTCGTGCCGCCGCAGGTGGTGCCGTTGACCGTGAAGGAGGTCGGCTTGGGGTTGCTGCCGCTCCACGAGCCGTTGAAGCCGAGCGAGGTGGAGGCGCCCGAGGCGAGGGTGCCGTTGTAGTCCAGGTTGCGCGCGGTGACGTTCTGGCCGCTCTGGGTCCAGGTCGCCGACCAGCCCTGCGTCACCCGCTGGCTGGCGTTGGGGAAGGTGAAGCCGAGCGTCCAGTTGGTCAGCGCGTCACCGGTGTTGCGCAGGGTGACGCTCGCCGTGAAGCCGCCGGGCCAGTCGTTGGTGGTGTAGGTGACGTCGCAGGCGACGGCCGCCTGGGCCGACGACGCAGGCGCGACGATGCCCGCGGCGGCGAGCAGGCCGGCCCCGGCGACGGCGATCAGCCGCCGTCTTGTCGACAGAGTCATTGCCGTGTCTTCTCCTTGGCCAGACCGGGAAGGAACCCGGGGGTGGGGGTTGGCTTTGCTTGGCCCGGCCCGGTCAGGCACCAGCGCGCGGCGTCGCACCACACGCCGTCCGGGTTGGAACGAACCCGGTGCCCTCGGCGTCCACAGGCGACCCGCGTAGAAGCGGCTCATCGGCATTCTTCCATGGGAGCGCTTCCATGACAAGCGCCCCTGGCGACAGTGCGGGGGTCGGTCAGGAGACGACGATGACCTCGAGGCGGCGGGGGCCGTGTACGCCCTCCACGCGGTTGAGCTCGATGTCGCTGGTGGCCGACGGGCCCGAGATCATCGTCAGCGGGCGGGTCGGGTCCGCCAGGCGGCGCAGGGCCGCGGGCAGCCGCTCGACGATCTGGTCCACCCGCACCACGCAGATGTGGTGGTCCGGCACCAGGGTCAGCAGGCGGCGGCCCTGGTCCGGGCCCGCGTCCAGGATCAGCGTGCCGGTCTCCGCGACCGCCACCGCGCACCCCGTCAGCACCGCCACGCCCGGCGCGTCGAGGTCGGCCACCGTCAGGCCGTCGTCCCTGCTCACTGGACCGTCGAACGCGGACAGCCAGGCGGCCGGCACGCCGGCCGGTGCGACCAGCGAACCCGCACCGGCCAGGAACGCGGCCACGGCCGCGGGCAGCCCGGTCGGCGTGCAGCGGCGGACCGCCGCCTTGTAGTCCTCGAGGCGGTCCACCAGCAGGTCGACCAGCTCGGCGCCGGCCGGGCCCGCGGAAGCCGCGTAGTCCCGGGGGACCACCACGGGCGCCGTCGGCTGCGCCGCACGGACGCGGCGCAGCACCTCGGTGCGGGCGTCAGGACGAGTGCTCACGGGTCCACCATTCGCGGAAGGTCTGCTTGGGCGGCAGCGGCGCGTCGCGCACCGAGGTCCACGCCGACAGCGGCCACGGCAGGCGGCGCAGCGTGCCCCGGCGCCCGGCCACCGTGCGCAGGGGAGCCGCGCCGCGGCGGGCGGCCCGCAGCGCCAGGGCGTAGCGGCGGCGGTCGCGCATCACGTACGACATGGTCCGCATCGCCGTCCGCTCCGCCGACGGCCGACCGCGACCAGCATCCACGCCGGACTGTCGCAGGTGGACCAGCACCTGCGGGATGTCGATGCGGACCGGGCAGGCGTCGAAACAGGCACCGCAGAGCGTCGACGCGTACGGCAGCGTGCGGTTGGCTCCTTCACCACTCATCTGCGGCGACAGGATCGCCCCGATCGGCCCCGGATACACCGACCCGTACGCGTGCCCGCCCACCCGCTCGTAGACCGGACACACGTTGAGGCACGCCGAGCACCGGATGCACCGCAGCGCCTGCCGCCCGACCGGGTCCGCCAGGGTGTCCGTGCGGCCGTTGTCCACCAGCACGATGTGCACCGTCTGCGGGCCGTCGCCCGGCGTCACGCCGGTCCACAGTGACGTGTACGGGTTCATCCGCTCGCCGGTCGACGACCGCGGGAGCAGCTGCAGGAACACCTCGAGGTCCGCGAACGTCGGCAGCAGCTTCTCGATGCCGACCACGGAGATCAGCGTCTCCGGCAGCGTCAGGCACATCCGCCCGTTGCCCTCGGACTCGACCACGGCCAGCGTGCCCGTCGCCGCGATCGCGAAGTTGGCGCCGGAGATGCCCACCTTCGTCGACAGGAACCGGGAGCGCAGGTGCCGGCGGGCGGCCTCGGCCAGCGCCGGCGGGTCGTCGGTCAGCGTGGTCGCGTCGACGTCCGGCATCCTGCTCGCGAAGATGTCGCGGATCTGGGTGCGGTTGTAGTGGATCGCCGGCACCAGGATGTGCGACGGGGTGTCGTCGGCGAGCTGCACGATCAGCTCCGCCAGGTCGGTCTCCACCGCGTGGATGCCGACCGCCTCGAGCGCCTCGTTGAGGCCGATCTCCTGCGTGGCCATCGACTTGACCTTGACCACCTCGGTGGTCCCGGTGTCCTTCACCAGGCCGGCGACCACCGCACACGCCTCCGTGGCGTCCCGGGCCCAGTGCACGGTCGCGCCGGCCGCCGTGGCCGCCGCCTCGAACTGCTCCAGCAGCTCGGGCAGCCGGGACAGGACGTCGTCCTTGATGGCCGCGCCGGCCACCCGCAGCTGCTCCCAGTCGGGCACCTCGCCGACCACCCGCAGCCGCTTGTCGCGGATGGTGTGCGTCGCCTTGCGCAGGTTCCGCCGCAGCTGCTCGTCACCGAGCTCCCGCCGGGCCGCGGTCGGGAACGGCAACCGCGTCACGATGTTCCCCGTGCCGGTCATCGCGACGCCAGGATCTGCGCGTAGTGGATCGGGGTGACGCCGGCGCCGGACCGGGACAGCCCACCGCCGATGTGGGTCAGGCACGAGTTGTCGGCGGCCGCGAGGTATTCGGCCGAGGTCGAGACCACGGCCGCGCACTTGTCGGCCAGCATCACGCCCGACACGCCCGGGTTCTTCAGCGCGAACGTGCCGCCGAACCCGCAGCACTCCTCGGCGCCCTCCAGCGGCGTCAGGGTCAGGCCCTCGACGGCCTCCAGCAGCCGCCGGGGCCGGTCGCCCAGCCGCAGCATGCGCAGGCCGTGGCAGGTCGGGTGGTAGGTCACCCGGTGCGGGAAGCGCGCGCCCACGTCGGTCACCCCCAGTTCGTCGACGAGGAACTCGGACAGCTCATAGGTGCGCGCCGCCACGGCGTCGAGCGCCGGCGAGGGCGCCAGGCGGGGATAGCTCTCCCGGACCATCGCCACACAGGAGGCCGACGGTGCCACGACCGCGTCGTACGCCGAGAAGGTCTTGACGAAGTTGGCCACGAGCGGCAACGCCTCCTCGCGGTAACCGCTGTTGGCGTGCATCTGCCCGCAGCAGGTCTGCTCCAGCGGGAACTCGACCTGGTGCCCGAGCCGTTCCAGGACGGTCACGACCGCCTTGCCGGTGTCCGGGAACATCAGGTCGTTGACGCAGGTGACGAACAGGGCGATCCGCATTGCTACCGGCTCTCGAAGAAGGGCAGATGGCGGTCGCGCGCCGCCGTGAGGTGGTCGCGCATCGCGGCGGCGGACGCGTCGGCGTCACCGGCCGCGACCGCGTCGACGATCCGGTGGTGCTCGCGGGCGCTGACGCCGTAGTGCGCGGCCGGGAAGTGCAGCCGGAACAGGTGCAGGTGGGCGCGGAGCCGGACCACGGCGTCGCGCAGCATCCGGTTGCCGGACAGCCCGGCGAGGGTGTGGTGGAAGCGGGCGTCCTGCGCGGTGAACGTGGCGATCGCGTGCGCGCCCTCCGGCCCCGGCAGGTCGGCCTCGGCCCGCAGCCCGGCCAGCTCCGCCGCGTCGAGGCCGGCGCCGGCGGCCTTGGCAGCCGCGGTCGGCTCGAGGATCAGCCGCATCTCGACCAGCTCCTCGAACTGCGCCCGGGTCAGCAGCGGGGTCGCGGTGTAGCCGACCAGCGGCGTCTTGCTGACCAGGCCGTCGGACTCGAGCCGGGCGAGCGCCTCGCGGACCGGCGTCGGCGAGACGGCCAGGCGGCGGGCCAGCGCGTCGATGTTGATGCGGGCGCCGGGCTGCACCTCGTGATCCATGATCAGCGCCTGCACGGCCGCATAGACGTCGTCCGTGAGGGTGATCCGTCGGGCCGGCTGCACGATCAAAGATCCTATAGGATCCGTTGCCGCCCCGCAGCCCGCGTCCCGCGGTGATTGGATCAACCCGTGACCGACGAGATCGTCTACCTCGGCTGCTACACGAAGGAATCCGGCGGTACGGGGGAGGGCATCGTCGCCGCCACCCGCGACCCGCGCTCCGGCCGGCTCACCCCCGGCGCCGTCGTCGCGCGTACGCCGTCGCCGTCCTTCCTGGTCTGGCACCCCACGCTGCCGGTGCTCTACGCCGCCAACGAGCTGGCCGAGGGGGAGGTCAGCGGCTGGGCGGTGGACGGACCGGGCCCGTTGCGGCCGGTCGGGCGGGCCCCGACCGGCGGCACCGAACCGTGCCATGTCGCGGTCACGGCCGACGGCCGGCACCTGCTCGCCGCCAACTACGCGAGCGGCTCGATCTCCGTGCACCCGCTCGACCCGGCGACCGGCGCGGTCGGCGAGCGCACCGACCTGGTCGTGCACGACGGGCACGGTCCCGACCGCGACCGGCAGGCCGGCCCGCACCTGCACATGATCTCGATCGACCCGGCCGGCGGTCCGCTGATCGCGATCGACCTCGGCACGGACGGCCTCTATCCCTATCGGATGGACGGCGACCGGCTCGTGCCCGCCGGCGACCCGCTGCGGGTGGCGCCCGGCACCGGCCCGCGGCACGTCGCCCGCCACCCGGACGGCCGGCGCGCCTACCTGGTCGGTGAGCTGGACGCGATGCTGACGAGCTTCGAGATCGGGGATACGGGCTGGCGCGAGCGCCACCGGCTCGAGGCGAGCACGCGGCCGGGCGAGAAGTTCCCGTCGGAGGTCGCCTGCCGCGCCGACGGTCGCTATCTCTACCTCGCCACCCGCGGCGTCGACACGGTGTCGGTGTTCGCGTTGGACGGTGCGGCGCCGCGCCTGGTCACAGAGGTCGACTGCGGCGGTCGCTGGCCGCGGCACCTGGCACTGGCCGGCGAGCACCTCTACGTGGCGAACCAGATGGGCGACTCGGTCGCCGTGTTCGCGGTGGATCCGCGGACCGGCGTGCCGACGATGGTCGATGGCCCGATCCCGGTCAGCAGCCCGACTTGTGTGTTACCGCCCCGCATGACCGTCATTTCGTGATCCGCGGAAAAGGTTGCCAGGTAAGGGATTTCGTGGACTCGTCGGAGTAACGCGATCACAGGAAGTGATGAAAACCGATCGGTTCGTCTCTCCTCCGTAACTTTAGGCCGAACGTACCTGGCGAGACGACGTTCGGCTACGCAAGATGGTCGGGTGTCTGGCCGGCATCGCATGCGAATGAAGCTTCGCGGGGCGGGCGTCATCGCCGCCGCGATGGCGCTTGTCCTCGTCTCCACTGGCGTCTACTTCGGTTACCGACAAGTATCCCAACCGGGATGCTCCGGTGAGGCGAGGTTGACCGTGGCCGCGGCGGGTGAGATAGCCCCCGCCATAGACAAGGCCGCCAAGGCCTGGGTCGACGGTGGCGCGGAGGCCGACGGCGTCTGCGTCGCGGTCGACGTCGTGGCGCAGGAGCCCGTCGACGTGGCGGCGGTGGTCGCCGGCAAGCACGGCGTCGCGCTCGCCGGCGTGGGCCTTGCCAACGGCACCGCCACGATGCCCGACGTCTGGGTGCCGGACTCCTCGACCTGGCTGCTGCGGCTGCAGAGCGCGGCGTCCGGCTTCTCGCCGACCAACGGCGAGTCGATCGCCCGCAGCCCGGTCGTCATCGCGATGCCCGAGCCGGTCGCGACGCAGATCGGCTGGCCGGACAAGAAGCTCGGCTGGCAGGACCTGCTCAAGCAGCTCACCACGGGCACCTCGCTCAAGCCCGGCATCGTCGAGCCGACCCGGGACGCGGCGGGCCTGTCGGGCCTGCTCGCGCTCGGCGCGCAGGCGGGCACGCTGGGTGCGGCGGCCGAGACGGCACAGGCCGGCGTGCTCCGCGCGCTCGCCACCGGCAAGTCGGCGCTCCGCCAGGACCTGCTGGCGCGCTTCCCGCGCTCCGCGGACCCGGCCAGCATCGCGCAGGCGCTCTCCGCCGCGCCGCTGTCCGAGGAAGACGTCGTCGAGTACAACTCCAGCAAGCCGCCGATCCCGCTGGCCGCGCTCTACCTCGAGCCGGCGCCGACGTCGCTGGACTACCCGTACGCGGTCATGCCGGGCACCGACCCGATGAAGGCCAAGGCGGCCGAGGGCCTGTTCCGGGTGCTGACGACCCGCGACTTCAAGAACCGGCTCGGTGCGCAGCACCTGCGCGCGGCCGACGGCACCTGGGGCGACGGGTTCGAGGCGCCGGCCGGCGCGCCGAGCCCGGCCGGCACCCCGCAGGTGAAGCCCTCCGGCGACTCCGGCGGCAGCGCGGCCGGCACCTCCGACCCGGCGACCGTCGACCGGACGCTGGCCACCTGGACAGCGGTCACGCTGCCCGGCCGGCTGCTGGCCGTCGTCGACATCTCCGGCACGATGGGCGGCAAGGTCGCCAGCGCCGGCGGCAAGACCCGTATGCAGCTCACCCAGGCGGCGGCGACCCGCGGCCTCGGCCTGTTCAGCGACGACTGGGCGGTCGGCCTCTGGGTCTTCTCCAGCAACCTCGGCGGCGGCAAGGACTACAAGGAACTGGTGCCGATCGGGCCGGTCGCCACGGGCCGCTCGGCGCTGCTGGGCAAGCTGACCACGATCCAGCCCAAGAAGGGCGGCGACACCGGTCTCTACGACACGATCCTCGCCGCCTACAAGAACGTGCAGAACGGCTGGCAGAACGGTCGGGTCAACTCGATCGTCCTGCTGACCGACGGCATCGGCAACGACGACCCCGACGGCGGCATCGACCATCCGAACCTGCTCAAGCAGCTCAAGAGCATCGCGGACAAGAAGAAGCCGGTCCAGCTGATCATCATCGGCCTCGGCGACGAGGTGAACCGCGCGCCGCTCGACCAGATCACCGCTGTAACGGGCGGTGCCGTGTTCGTCGCGGAGGACCCGACGAAGATCGGCGACATCTTCCTCAAGGCGATCTCGCTGCGGCCCGGCACGGCGAAGTGACGACCCTGTCGTTTGCCTAGCTAACGGGTTGCCGTCAAGCAAGTGACGGTTTTCCGTCCCAGCTCCTTCGGGGGACGGGTGATCGGCGAAGATGTCCAGGCACCGCTCCGGTGCGTCGACACCCACGAGCTGGGGAGGGCTTGGTGACGTCGGCGACGCTGGTAGACCCTGCTTCCGCACGCCCGGAAGCCGCACGTGGCGCCGTTACCTCGGCGCTGGTCAAGTCGCGCCAACGCGCATACGTGCGCGCCGTTTTCCTGATCGACGCCGCGATGATCACGATCGCGGTGCTCGGCGGCTACGCCGTGCGGTTCGGGGAGCTGTCCGAGAAGTTCGGCGGGGGCGCGCCGCGCGACTCGCGGCCGTACGCCGTGATCATGGTCGGTCTCGGCCTGGTCTGGCTCGTCTCGCTGAAGCTCATGCGCAGCTACGACGCCCGCCTGCTGGGCTACGGCGTCGACGAGTTCCGCCGGGTGGCGGCCGCGACGATCCGGCTCGCCGGCGCGATCGCGATCGTCGGTTACGTCATCGACCTCGGCGTGGCCCGCTGGTTCCTGCTGTTCAGCTTCACCCTGGGCCTGGTCGGCCTCGTGCTCGGC
The DNA here is from genome assembly GCF_040654855.1 of Asanoa sp. NPDC050611. NCBI lineage: Bacteria > Bacillati > Actinomycetota > Actinomycetes > Micromonosporales > Micromonosporaceae > Asanoa > Asanoa sp. NPDC050611. The sequence goes on along the minus strand of NZ_JBFAIU010000101.1, from coordinate 3,200 downwards.
CGGTACGCGGCCCGCAAGTGGCTGCACCGCGCCCGCAAGCGCGACGGCGCCTGGTCCCGCCAGGTGCTCGTCGTCGGCGACGCGTCGCACGTCAACGAGCTGGTCGCGACCCTGCGCCGCGAGCCCTACGCCGGCTACCACGTGGTGGGCGCTTGCATCCCGGACGCCCTGATCGCGCCCGTGCCGCAACGGCTCGGCGACGTGCCGGTGGTCGGCTCGTTCCGCACGGTGCTCCAGGCCGTCGAGTCCACGGGCGTCGACACGGTCGCGGTCACCACCTCCGGTGAGCTGACCGCGATCCGGTTGCGCCGGCTCGGCTGGCAGCTCGAGGGCACCGGCGTCGACATGGTGCTGGCGCCCGCGCTGACCGACGTCGCCGGCCCGCGGATCCACACCCGCCCGGTGGCCGGCCTGCCGCTGATCCACGTGGAGGCGCCCGAGTTCCGTGGCGGCCGCAAGCTGGTCAAGGGCTTCTTCGACCGGGCCGCCGCGCTGATCGCGCTGACCCTGACGCTGCCGCTGCTGGTGGTCATCGCGATCGCGATCAAGCTCGACGGCCGCGGCCCGGTGTTCTTCCGGCAGACCCGGGTGGGCCTGTCCGGCAAGGAGTTCGGGGTCTTCAAGTTCCGCACGATGGTCGTCAACGCCGAAGAGGTGCTGGCACAGCTGCGGGCGCGCAACGAGACCGACGGGCTGATGTTCAAGATGCGCGACGACCCGCGGGTCACCCGGGTCGGGCGTTTCCTGCGCCGCTTCTCGCTCGACGAGCTGCCCCAGCTGCTCAACGTGCTGCTCGGCCAGATGAGCCTGGTCGGGCCCCGCCCGCCGCTGCCCCGCGAGGTGGCCCGCTACGACGGCGACGTTGCCCGCCGGCTGCTGGTCAAGCCCGGCATCACCGGCCTCTGGCAGGTCAGCGGTCGGTCCGACCTGAGCTGGGAGGACGGCATCCGGCTCGACCTCTACTACGTCGAGAACTGGAGCCTGACCGCCGACCTGGCGATCCTGTGGAAGACCATCGGCGCGGTGATCGCGAGCCGAGGCGCCTACTGACCCTCGACCTTGGGCCCCGTCCAGTCGAGGCAGACCACGACCGCGTCGTCGGCCAGGTCCGAGGCCACGTGCGCGCGCAGCTCGCCGAGCAGCGAGCGCACGGCGTCCAGCGGTGACCGCCGGCCGCTGCGCCTGATGAACCTGGTCAGCGCGGTCTCGCCGTACCGGCCGCCGGTCTGGTTGGCGGCGTCGTAGACGCCGTCGCTGACCACGAACAGCCGGTCGCCCACCTCCAGCTCGAAGGTCTGCGGACGGTAGATGGTGCCGTCGAACATCCCGAGCGGCAGCTGCGGCTCCAGCTCGACGTCGCTGACCTCGTCGCCGCGCAGCAACAACAGCTTCGGCGAGCCGGCGTCGACCGCGGTGACCACGCCGGTGGCCAGGTCGACGTCGAGCAGCAGCGCGGCCAGCGACTGGTCGCCGCGGTAGTGCGCGTAGATCGCCTGGTCGGCCAACGCCGCCTGGTCGGCGAGCGCGAGCCCGCCCCGGCGCGCGTTGCGCAGGGCGAAGGTGGCCAGGCTGGTCAGCGTCGCGGCGGCGATGCCCTCGCCGGAGCCGTTCACCGCCGACACCCAGAGCCGGTGCCCGTCGTCGGCCCAGTCGAAGCTGTCACCGCGCACGGCGTACGCGGGTTCGAGTTGCCCGGCCAGGGCGAAGGACGAGCGGTGCCGGCTGCGCCCGGGCAGCAGCTCCCACTGCATCTCGGCGGCGAGGGTCAGCCGGCGGGTCCGCGCCGCCATCAGGTAGCGGTCGGTGCTGTAGCGGACCGCCTCGATCTCGTGGGCCAGATAGGTCGCCAGGTCGGCCAGCTCGCCGCGGACCTCGTCGTCGTCGGCGGAGTCCGGTGCCAGGCGCAACACCCCGAGCCGGTCCCCGCGCATCGTTACAGGGAGGAACAGGACGCCGTCCGCCAGAACCTCCGACTGGTGGTCGAAGCAGCGCCAGGCGGGGTGGCCGGGCCGGGTCACCGGTTCGCCGCCCGCCAGCGGGAGCAGCGCGGAGAGCCGGTAATCGACCAGGAGCAGCTCGACCTCCGTGACGCCGTACCGCTCCGCGAGCTCGTCCGCGAGGCGGTCGACGAGCGCGTCGGCCTCCGCGCGCGACAGGGCGCGTTCGACATCCACTAACCGTCGGTTCATCCCTGGTCCCCTCGGCGAGGTGGCGACCGGTGCCGCCGGGGTAGTGTTTTCCCACCATGGCCGATCACCATGCCTCCACCGACGTAGCCACCCAGGCCGCAGC
>NZ_JBFAIU010000101.1:0-898 GCF_040654855.1 Asanoa sp. NPDC050611 | reverse complement strand
CCGTGGTGGTCGTCGTCGACCGGCCGCCGCGGGCCGTGTGGGACGCGGCCCGCGAGGGCGCCGCCGACCGCGTCTCGGGGTCACAGTTGCGCGCGATGCTGGTGGTGGAGGAGTTCGACGGGATCAACCTGCGTGGTCTGGCGGGCAGCCTGGGCATGATCCTCTCGTCGGCCAGCCGGCTCTGTGACCGCCTGGTCGCGGCCGGCATGCTCGAGCGCTTCCCCGGCCGCACCGACCGCCGCGAGATCTCCCTGCACCTGACCAAGATCGGCCAACGCCTGCTCGACGAGCTGCGCGCCGAGCGCCGCCGGCGGCTCAGCGAGGTGCTCAGCCGGATGACGCCCGCGGCCCGGCAGGCGCTGCTGCGCGGCCTGAGCGAGTTCGGCGACGCGCTCGGCAAGCCGAACTCCGAGATCCTGACCGCCTAGCGGTTCGGCCCTAGCGCAGCCACTGCGCGGGCTCGGCGAGGACGTCGCGCACGACCGCGCCGGCGGCGCCGACCGCGGCGGCGGCCGGCCCCAGCGCCGAGGCCCGCACCGTCATCGGCGCCCACGCCGCGGTCAGCACCCGCCGGGCCAGCTCCGCCTCGACCGCCGGCCCGATCCAGGGCACCAGCGGCCCGAAGATGCCGCCCAGCACCACGGTGTCGACGTCGAGCATGTTCACCACGCCGGCCAGCGCCACCCCGAGCGAGCGGCCCGCGGCGGGCAGCCGGCCCTCGGCCAGCGCCGCGTCCTCCCGCAGGCGGGCCAGGCCCGCCTCGCCGGGCGGCAGGTCGCGCAGCAGCGCCTCCTGGCCGGCGTACTGCTCCAGACAGCCGAGCGCGCCGCACCGGCACAGCGGGCTTCCTGGAGCCGGCCGACTTCGGCGTCGCGGCGCGGATGTCGCTGATCGCCCT
>NZ_JBFAIU010000100.1:13825-22744 GCF_040654855.1 Asanoa sp. NPDC050611 | reverse complement strand
CCAGAGTCAGCCGAGGAGCGACCCAAGCGCAGCGCCCGGCTGGCCGGGCGACGGGCGGAAGTTCAAGAGCGCGATGAGTAGAGAGCGCGGTCGGCGGAGACGTCGACCAGCGCTCTCACCGGTCTCCGAAAAAGTCCGTCAGGATCGGGCCCAACTCCTCCGGGGCCACGTCGTGGGTCTGGTCCGGGAGCTCGCGGTGTTGCGCCCCTGGGACCGCTTCCGCCGTCGACTTTGCGGCGACGCGCAGGTTGTCCGGGCTTGCGGTGCCGGCGGCGACCAGGGTCGGCACGGTCACCGCGCCGGCGATCTCACGGGGCACCGCGCTGTCGCCCATGACGGTGTTGTCGTAGGCCAGGGTCGGTGCGATCGCCTCGACCATCGGCCAGAACGGCTGCGTCCGCATCCCCGCGACCATCTCCGGCGGCAGGCCGACCGAGGTCATGAACAGCTCAACCGCGTCGCCGTCACGGCCCGCCGACAACAGCGAGCCGAGGCGGGCCGTGTACGAAGAGCTCCACGCGCCGCCGTCGGTCTCCGAGACGAAGGGTGGCTCGTAGAGGGCCAGCCGCGAGAACGGAACGCCGGCGGCCGCCGCGTGCAGCAGCAGGGCCGCGCCCGAGGAGATGCCGTAGGCGAAGGCCTCGCCGCCGGCCTCCGTGACCAGGGCCCGCAGGTCGTCGATCTCCTTCTCGACGGCGTACGGTGCCGTGTCGCCGCTGTCACCGCGGCCGCGGCGGTCGTACGCGTACACCGTGAAGTGCTTGCCCAGAAGCGCTGCCAGCGGGCGCATCGGGCCCGAGGCGCGGTAGCACATCGCGCCGTCGACCAGGATCACCGGTGGGCCGTCGCCCGTGCGTTCGAATGCGATCGTCGTGCCGTCGGTGGACGTCACCTTTCCCATGTCGTACCCCCTCCAATGCTTTCCAGGTAGGCCGCGAAGCGGTCGAGGCTGGTCTGGAACCCGGCGCGGGCCGCGGCGCTGCGGTACGCGGCCGGCACGTTGGTCTGGTGCGTGATCACCTCGGTGCGGCCGTCGGCGAGCACGCTGAACGTGACCGTCGTCTTCATCCCGCCCTGCGACTCCGGCTCGACCCAGACCAGGCGGCGCGGGCGGTCGATCTCCACATAGACAGCGCGCATCGTGTAGGTGCTGCCGTTCTGGTCGTTGACCATGGTCGTCTCGAAAGCGCCGCCGGGGCGCAGGTCGACGACGATCCCGTCGAGCGGCGTGGTCGTGCCGGTCGGGCCCCAGAAATGCGTCAGGTGCGCCGGGTCGGTCATGCAGTCGAAGAGCAGCTCCGGCGGTGCGTCGTGCACGCGGCGGTAGGTGAGCTCGCCCGGGTCGGTCATGCGGACTCCTTCGTGCGCAGCCGCGCGATGTGCTCGTCGAGACGGTCGTAGCGGTCGGCCCAGATGCGCCGGTGCTCCGCGATCCACCCGGCGGCGCTGTCGAGGCGCACCGCGTCGAGGGCGCACGGGCGCGCCTGTGCGGCCCGGGTGCGGCGCACGAGCTGGGCCTTCTCCAGCACCTTGATGTGCTTGGAGATCGCCTGCTGGCTCATCGCGAACGGCTCGGCGAGCTGGTTGACCGTCGCGTCGCCGCGGGCCAGGCGTTCCAGGATGGCGCGCCGGGTCGGGTCGGCCAGGGCGCCGAAGACCAGGCTGAGCTCGTCGGTGGTCACGCCTCCGACCCTATCCACAACCAGCTCGTTGCACAACCATTTAGTTGTGTACGCGGAGCGTCGTCGATGTGTAACGATCGACAGTGATGAGCCTCCTCGTGCACGCGTACGTCCGCGGCCCCGCCGGCGAGATGGTCTTCCTCGACGGCCCGGCCGGCTCCGACCTGGCCGGCCCGACGACCGCGCGCACCGGCATCTACGGCGCCCCGTGCGTGGTGGCGCTGGGGGCCAGGATGCTGCCGATGCTCGCGACACAGGACGTGTACGCCGAGACCGCCGCCGAACTCGACGCCCTCGACGCCGACTGCCGGTTGCTCCTCGACAACATCGGCTACGTCTCGGCGTCGGTGGGCCGCGACCCGGACTTCGTCGCGCAGCGGCTGCGCAACATCGCCGGGGCGATAAAGCGCGCCCGCAAGGCCGGCGGCGCCGTCGTCATCTGGTGAGGCCTCAGTCCTGGTAGGCCTTCCACAGCACCATTCGCTCGCGCAGGTCGACCAGGTCGCCGTCGGCGTTGAAGGTGCCGTCGCCGTTGTGGTGGAAGGTCCGGTGCTCGGCCCGCCCGCTGTTGACCCAGACCTGCTGGGCCTGCAGGATCACGAGCCCGCTGTACGCGTCGGCGAGCGAGTCGTCCAGCATCGTGCACTCCACATTGGCCAGGCACTCGGCGACCAGCGGTGCGGCAACGTGTTGCGCCTTCTTCTCGGTGAACCCGAACCGGTCGAACTTGTCGACCTCGAAGCCCGAGCAGTTGCCGATGTCGACCACCTGCTCGGCCAGGTCGACGCCCGGCACCCCGATCACGCACTCACCGGTCTCGGCCAACGACTCCTGCGAGAAGTCACCGGGCGAGACGATCGCCGCGAGCACGCCCTCGTGCGAGATCACCATATGGAACCCGACGGTCATCAGGTTGGCCCGCCCCGCCTTGTTGCGGGTGGAGACGAGGATGGTCGGTCCGGATTCGAGCACGCGGTACGTCTTGGCGCCGGGCAGCTTGTGCCATGAGTCGGCCATGATCGCGCCCCCTCTCCTCCGACCATAGGCCGGGCTAGCTTCCGCCGGCCAGGTCGGTGCAGTAGGCGACCGTGGCGTCGTCCGGGGCGATGCCGGCCGCCTGTTCCGCCGCGCGTACCCGACGGATGATCTCTTCTGGTCCGGTCGTCCGCAGCGTGACCAGCGCCTGGGCCCAGTCCGCGGCGTGGAAGCGGTCGACGTAGCGGCTGGCACCGTTGCTGAGCAGGGCCGCCTCGGCGGCCGCCACCGTGCCGGTGACCGCCTGGGCCGCCGCGCGCGGGTCGTCCTTGGCGAGCCAGAACCCACCGTCCTGGTTGCGGTTGGCCCGCAACGCCTCCACGTACACGCGCCTGGCCCGTTCCCGTTCGGCACTCCCGTCCGCCGCGGCGTCATAGACCTCCTGATAGGGCCGCCGAAACACCACCTCCCGCCGGTCCTCGACGACGATGGGCGCGGCTCCGAGCAACAGAACCGAGTCACCGAGTACGAGGTAGTCCGCCCGATCGTCCGCCGAGCGCAGGATGGCCACGGTGGCGGACGGACTGCTGGGGTCGGCCAGGTCGCAGGTGTCCCGATGCAGGTCGGCCACGGCCTCGATGGCGTCGCGCAGCACCTCGGCGAGCGCCCCACCGTCGAATGCGAGGCGCGCGACCAGCTCACCGCCCAACCGCGTGGTGTACCAGGCGACCCCGTGTCGACAGATCGCCTCGATGCCCGGCGTCCCGGCACCGTCGAGCAACACGGCGAACCCCGGCGCGGCGACGAAGAAGTCCTCGTTGACGCCGCCCCGCGCCGCCGGTGCCGTCGCCATTGCCACGCGCATGAGCGCCCTCCTGGTCAGCCCAGCCGGTCGAGACCGGCGGTGATGGCGGCGCGGAGCTGGTCGCCGTAGCCGTCCGCCGGCAGCGCGCCGACGTGCGCGGAGGCACACTCGAACGCGCCGCGTGCGGCAACGGTGTCACCCAAGCTCTCCTGGGCCAAGGCCACGGCGACATGCAACGAGGGAAGGAAGGCCGCGACCCGGTCGTCGTCGACGGTGACCGCATGCCGCAGGGCCGTCTGGTTCCACCGCAGCGTCTGCGCCACGTCGTCCTGGTGGCGAGCCAGGTAGTGCGCCGCCACACAGGCGTCGTAGTCGTCGGCCTGACTGGCCCACGCCTGCTCGAACAGCACCCGCGCGTCGGCGGGCCGCCCCTCCGCCTCGGCCAGCATCCCTTGCTGACAAAGCTGAAGCACCGGATTGCTGAGGTCCACCGTTATTCTCCCGTCGCTCGCCTACGTCCGGCGATCCTGGGGCCTCGACCCACTCGAGGGTCAAGAGCGTTTGGGCCATGATCAGCTGGGTACGGTCCTGCGATGTTCGATGGGTTCACGCTCGACAACGTCGACGTCGGTGAGGTCACGCTGCGGGTCAGGCACGGTGGTTCCGGCCCGGCGGTCGTCCTGCTGCACGGCCATCCCCGCACGCACACGACCTGGCACGCCGTCGCACCCAGGCTGGCCGCGCGGCACCACGTGGTGACGCCTGATCTTCGGGGGTACGGCCGGTCGACGCTTCCGCCGGACGAGCCCGACCACGCGCAGTCGAGCAAGCGCGCCATGGCCCGCGACGTCGCGCGGTTGATGACGCACCTCGGGCACGAACGGTTCGCCGTGGTCGGACACGACCGTGGCGCGCTGGTCGCGTTCCGCACGGCGATGGACCATCAGGACCGGGTCTCGCACCTCGTGGTGATGGACGGCCTCCCGGTGGTCGAGCATCTCGAGCGCACCGACGCCGTCTTCGCCCGCGCCTGGTGGCACTGGTGGTTCCTCGGCCAGACCGACAAGCCGGCGGAACGCGTGATCTGTGCGGACCCGGACGCCTGGTACCGCACACCCGAACCGGCCGCGATGGGCGCCGACAACCACGCCGACGTGTGGTCGGCCCTCCGCGACCCGGCGGTCGTACACGGAATGTGCGAGGACTATCGGGCCGGCCTGGGCATCGACCGGTCCCACGACGAGGCGGACCGCGACGCGGGCCGCCAGATCACCTGCCCGGCGATGCTGCTGGAGTCGGCAAACGACGACCTGAACATCCACGGCGACCCGGCCGCGATCTGGACACCGTGGCTAGCCCAGCCACTCCGGCACCGTGTGATCGACAGCGGCCACCATCAGGCGGAGCAGGCCCCAACGGCGGTGGCCGCCGAACTGCTCGACTTTCTGAACGGCAACCACTAGGCGGTACGGTCTCGGCATGTCCGATCGCGACCTCCTGGACCACATCCGCGCGACGCCGTGGATCGCCGAGTCCCTGGCCCAGTTCGACTTCGACCTGTCCCGTGTGGACAACGGCCCGGTCGAGCCGGTCCACCTGGCCGGCGGCGAGCCGCTCGAGATGGTCGCCGGCGACGGCGGCGGCGGCGCGTTCATGCTGGTGGGGGACGGCGCCGACCGGCCGGTCGTCTACGTCGGCTCCGAAGGCGAGGGCGGCCTCGTCGCGACCACCCTGCGCGACGCGCTGGCCCTGGTCGTCGGCCTGTCCAGCATCCACGACGCCACCGCGTACCCGCTCGGCGACGACGGCGGTGCGAAGCTGCGCGCCTGGCTGGCCGAAGCGGACGCCGAGATCCGCGCCGACTGGCCCGACCTGGACGCCGACCGCCGACGCCTCCAGGAGGAGCTGTCGCTGCCGCCGGCCACCGACCTGCTCGACGACCTCCACCGGGCCGCGGCCGACGACCACTACCGCCCGATCAGCGAGGCCGGCGACGTCTACGCCGCCATGGTCGCCTAGACGAGATGCTCCGGGCGGACGCCCAGGCCGACGGCTCGGGCGGCGAGGCGCTGCAGCCACGCCGTCCGGTCGAGCACGCGCATCGGCGCGGGGACTTGCACCGCGCCGGTCGTGTGCAGCAGCGGGTCGACCACCCGGCGCTGCGCCAGGCGTTGCGCCGCCTGGGTGACCACGGTCGGGAAGTGCCGCCGCCGCTCGACCGCGGCCAGGTCCGCGTCGCGCAGTGTCCCGGCGGCCAGCGCCGGGCCGAGGATCCGGGCCGTCGCCACCGCGTCCTGGACGGCCAGGTTGATGCCGACGCCGCCGATCGGGGACATCGCGTGCGCGGCGTCGCCGATCAGCAGCGCTCCCGGCACCGACCACCGCCGCAGCCGGTTCAGGCGTACGGTCAGCAGCCGCACGTCGTCCCAGCTCGCGACCTCGCCCACCCGGTCGGCCAGGTGCGGCGCCCGCGCGGCGATCCGCGCCCGGAACGCGTCGAGCCCGTCCGCTCGCACCTGGTCATAGCCGCCCTTGGCGATCACGTACGCACACTGGAAGTAATCGCCCCGGTCGATGCAGAGCATCAGTCCGCCGGCACCCACCCGCATGTCGAGCCCGGCCGGCTCGTCGGCCCGCCGGGAAAGCCGGAACCAGAGCACGTCCATCGGCGCGCCGAACTCCTGCGGCCGCAGCCCGAGCCGCTCCCGCACGGTGGAGGTGCGGCCGTCGCAGGCGACGGTGAGCCGGGCCCGCACCTCGCGCCCGTCCGCGGTGCGCACGCCAACCACCCGCTCACCTGCGCGCAGCACGTCGACCACCTCGGCCGACCGCAGCAAGGTGAACGACGGAAACGCGGCCGCGGCGTCGGCGAGAAGATCCAGGAAGTCCCACTGCGGCAGGAAGAGCACGTGACGATGCCGGCCGGGCAGCCGACTGAAGTCGGCAACCCGCACCGTGCCGTCGTCGAAGGTCACCCGCAGGTCGTCAACGGGGCGCCCGGGCCGGCGCGCGAGGGCCGCACCGAGGCCGATCTCGTCGAGGAGGTTCAACGTGGACGGGTGCACGGTGTCGCCGCGAAAGTCGCGGAGGAAGTCGGCGTGCTTCTCCAACACCACGACCTCGACACCTTGGCGCGCGAGCAAGAGACCCAGCACGACACCGGCGGGCCCACCACCCACGACACACACTGTTGTCTTGACGACGACCACCCCGCAGACCTCACCAGGGTACGGCGATCATCAATGGAGAGCACCCCTCCATACCGAGTCGCGGCGCCTGCCCGGCCGCCGCGTTGGGTTCGGAGGGCCCGACGCCGGCGTGTGACCGGTGCGCGGCGTGCTTTGCCGCCCCGACCAATGAGCAACACTTACCCATGCCAGGCGCCCAATCGCGGCCGCGTCGTGTCCGGTTCGAATAGGCCTGGCGCTGGGGTGCGGCCGGTGACGGTGCGAATGCCGCTGCCGTGAACGCCAGCCATCAATAGGCGCCCATCCTTGCCGGGTGGGTCGAGCGTGGGGGACGTGCCCGGTTCGGACATGCCTTGCGCTGGCGTGCAGCCCGGCGGGGCCCTGAATAGCGCCACGGTCGACGGCCCGGCAAATGTCGGGTCGTGCGATCCGCGGGATGCGTCCGGGTCGGACGAGCCTGTCCCTGGTGTGTGGCCCGGGCGGCGGCTTGAACGCCGGGACGGTGATGACCGGCAATGTCGGGTCGCCTTCGTGGGCGACGTATCCGGTTGAGGCCGGCCTGGCTCTGGTGTGTGTCCTGGGCGGCGGCGGCTTGAATGCCGCGACGGGGCGATGGCCGGCAATGGCGGGTCGTGTGATCGCGGCCGATGCGTCCGGTGGACGAGCCTGGCGCATGCTAAGCCGGTCACCTGAATGGCGCCGCGGTCAACGGCCGGCGGAGGGGCCACGGCAGCCTGCGCTCGCGGCGGTCAAGGCGCTGAGCCGGCGGGGTTGAGCGCCTTGACCGGCCTCGCGAGGCGGTTGGACGACTGTGTCGGCGGACTTGCCGTGGCTACACCGCCGGCCTTCGTGGCCGGGCGATGTGCGCTTGATAGGGGGCGCCCCCGCCTGCGGCGGTTGAGGGTCGGGGACGGTGGAGCGAGCGGCGGGTCGCTCCGGATGCACCGGCTAAGGGTGCGGCTCGTTGTGGCGGATACCGGCGACGAACTCGCTCCACGCTGAGCGAGAGAAGAGCACCACTTCCCCGTTGGGGTCCTTCGAGTCCCGGACCGCCACGGATCGGCCCACTTCGGCGACCTCGACACAGGCGCCGCTGGCGCACCTCCGTCGCCACTCAATCCCGGACGGATCAATTGGCATTTGAACCAGCCTCCTTGTGTTCCCAAGGAGTCAGCGTAGGCAACAGCCGGGACAGAAGGAACGGAATGCCACGTCATTGCGCCGGACAAATGCGATATGTCGTTAATGCCGTTACTGCGCACACCGTGCCAAGAGAGGCGCGCTATTGCCTCCGGCGCGCCTCTCCTGAGCGTCGCTCAATTGACGTCGAATTCGCCGTTCTTCACGCCGACAAGGAAGTCGTTGAAGCCAAGCCGGGTGAATGACAGCGCGGGCGCCTCGGGCTGCTTGGAGTCGCGCATCAGCACGGCGTCCGACAGGTCAGCCACTTCCACGCATGCTCCGGTCGCGCAACGGCTGCTCTTGCGCCAGTTGGGAGCCGTGGTCCTGTTCGTCAACGGTTAACCTTTCTCACGATACTGCAGGATTCTGTCTATAAGGCGCCACGCCAACTGCCGGTTGGGCTCACTATTGGCTTGGTCTTGTTCGTGATGGTTTTGGATCATGTCCGCGATCATCGACGAGGCTGTGCTGCCGTCCTTTCGGCATCGCCACCCCTCTTGGTCATCCCCTCCGGCCAGGTAGTGGATCACCAAGGTGGCGAGCTCGAAACGGAGCATCTGACAAATCGAGGAGTGCGAGACCGACCAGGCCCCGCACCAAAGGCGCGCGACAGCGCAGCCGGCCAAGCGTGATCGCCGCCGCGCCGCCGCTCCGGCCGGAAGCGATCGGCCCAGCGGCCCGGTGCGCACCAGGACGGCCAGGCAACGGCCGCCCGTTGGCGGCCGAGTGGTGAGGGCCTGGTGCAGTTCGTACAACCGGGACCGCCCGGCCGGCAATGCTCGCGCGTGGACCTCGTGGCGCTGTCACGCTCGGAGCGGCAGGCATGTCCGTTCCGGCACTGCTCGCGCGTGGACCTTGCGGCGCTGTCATGGTCGGGGCGGCAGGCATGTCCGTTCCGACAGTGCTCCCGCGTGGACCTTGCGGCGTCGTCATGGTCGGGGCGGCGGGTGTGTCTGTTCCGGCACTGCTCGCGCGTGGACTTTGTGGCGCTGTCATGGTCGGGGCGGCGGGTGTGTCTGTTCCGGCACTGCTCGCGCGTGGACTTTGCGGCGCTGTCATGGTCGGGGCGGCGGGTGTGTCTGTTCCG
>NZ_JBFAIU010000100.1:0-13727 GCF_040654855.1 Asanoa sp. NPDC050611 | reverse complement strand
CGGCACTGCTCGCGCGTGGACTTTGCGGCGCTGTCACGGTTGGGGCGGCGGACACGTCCGCTCCGGCGACGCTCACGAGTGGACCTCGCGGCGTCGTCACGGTCGAAGCGGCAGGCCCGTCGGTTCCGGCGATGCTCGCGCGTGGACCTTGCGGCGCTGCCTCGATCGGAGCAGCAGGCGTGCCACGGCCGGCGGCGACGGATAAGGCATGACGGCGCGTCACCGCAGGTGAGTCGCTCGAGGCCGCCATGGCGCTCCTATCAGTGACCAGCACGCGAGGCACGGCGAACGGTCACGCCGCGGTGGTGAGTTGGTTCTTCGCCTACCAGTTGCCCTGCCAGCCTAAGTTGCCAGGGTTGGCCTCGTCCGCAGAACCCCGAGGGCGGGCCCGAGTAGGCGGTTAAGGACCGAGCCGGGACGGCATGAGCGTGCCACCCCAGCGGCAACTGGACATCCGTCCATTATGCACGGCGATGTCCCTCCCCGGGACCCCGCTATCTGCCATATCGCAGGTTGGCATGTCAGACCGCTTCCGAGCTGCCGCGGCGCGCCGCGCGGCCGAGATTAACGTAGTGCGTCGGCGTGGTCCTTGAGGAGGCCCGCCGAGGCGGTCTCGTCGTACGCGCCGCTCCACACCCGTTCGAAGATTTCCCGATGCCGTTTGAGCTTCTCAGAATCTTCGACGATCTCGTCGAGAGTGTCGCTCTCCCGGTAGAGGATCTCTCCACCGTCGGCGAAGTTGTGGATCTCGTACGTTGCGAACATCGGGATCACGGACTGTCCTTTGAACGGAACGATCCGCAGCGCGATCCGTTGCCCCCCGATCAGGTCAAGCAGGTGTTCGAGCTGCTCCCGCAGAACCTCGGCGCCGCCGACCTGGCGGTGTAGGACCGACTCGTCGAGGACCACGTAGATGTCCTGGCGGTCGCCGCCCGACAGGAACTGCTCCCGACGCAGTTCGCGCATCCGGACCCGGGCCTCGACGGCCTCCTCGTTGAGCTCACCGGCGAACGTCTCCATGACGGCCCGGGCATAGGGGAGGGTCTGCAGGCGGCCCGGCACGACCATGGAGCAGAAGTAGCGCGTCTCCTGCGCGGCCACCTCGAAGCCCATGAGCTGGACGATGGACGGGGTGAGGAGGTCGCGGTACTGCGGTGTCTCCCACCATTGGACACGCTGTTTGGACAGCTTGGCCGACGCGACCAGCGACTCGACCTGCGCCTTGTCCTTGACGCCGAGATAGGCGAGCAGCGGCCGCAGGTCGTTCTGGGAAATCGTGACTTCGCCGCTCTCGATGCGCATCACTTTGGACAGCGACCACTCCATGGCCTCGGCCACTTCGCTCTGGGTCGCGCCCCGTGTCTCTCGCGCACGTCGGATCGCCAAGCGCACGCGACGCCGTGCTACATACGGCGAGTCGGCCATCTTGGGCGCTCTCCTGTCAGCTTGAGCGCGCGCGTCGGGGCATACGCCGGCCGTGGGGCAAAGGTCTCGCAGTCGGCGACGGACATCGGTGGTGCAACTGCTTGCCGAACGCGCGGGTCGGGAACATTATGCATCGCGAGGTGCCTCACCGAAATTATGCAACCTGCCATATCGCAGATTGGCACAAAGGACACCCGACGGAGACGCCGAGGGTGGGCCGGTCCACCCTCGGCGCCGACTGGGGCAGCTCAGCGTTCGAGCTCGCGCAGCCACGTTGTCGTCGAGCGCTGGCGGTGTTGTTCTTCGACGGCTCTGACCAGGGCGCGCCGAACCTGGCCGAACCGGGTCTGGTGCGTGCTCACGTAAAGGCAGACGTCCATCGCGTCGTGCACGGCCCACAACTGGTAGGTGCGCGGCGCGGCCCGCATGCACGCGCCGGTGATCACCACCGGAATGGCGATCGCGACCGCCATGGCCAGGTGCAGCAGCAGGGAGTCGTGCATTCCCCAGCTCACGGTGCCGGCGACCGTGGTGCCAATGGCGAAGCGGCCGGTCACCACGCCGGCGGGGTGCCGGTCGCCGCGGACGACGTAGGGGTCGACCAGGTCCTTGATCCGGAACCCGATCGGTCGATCGCCCAGGACGGTGAACACCTTGTCGGTGATCCGCACGTCCGGACCGGGATAGTAGGTGGGCATCTGACCTCCTCCCGGGGTGTGGCTACGTCTATTGCACCCGAACTACCTCGCTCTCCGGTAGACACCAATCTGCGATATGGCAGATAGCGCTATACCCCTCTGTGATCTCCCGACCTGGTAGCTGGCTCTACCAGCGCGAACGCTCCTTTAGGGTGCTCCCGTGGCCACTCCGCGCTTCATAACCGACATCCGCGAGCACATCGGGCACGCCCGGCTCTGGCTCCCCGGCGTGAGCGCCGTGGTCCGCAACGCCGCCGGGGAGATCCTGCTCGGTCGCCGCGCCGACACCGGTCAGTGGTCGTTGATCTCCGGCATCCCGGAGCCTGGCGAGGAGCCGGCCGCCGCCATCGTGCGCGAGGTCTTCGAGGAGACCGGCGTGCGCGTCACGCCCGAGCGGATCAGCTCGGTCACCGTAAGCCCGCTGGTGAGATATCCGAACGGCGACGAGTGCCAGTACCTCAACACCACGTTCGTCTGCCGGGCGCTGACCACGGCCGCCACGGTCAACGACGACGAGTCGCTCGCGGTCGGCTGGTTCCCCGTCGACGACCACCCACCCCTCGACGAGCTGGCGACGTTGCGGCTCGAGCGGGCCCTGGCCGGCGAGACCGGCGCGTGGTTCGCCCCGCCGGACTAGTGCAGATCGGCGGCCGTCAGCAGCGACCGCAACCCGAGATCCGCGGCCAGCGTCGGGGGACCCGCGTCGACGATCGCCGCACAACCGACCGCCGTCGCACCCCGCAGCGCCACCACGTCGTAGAGCGCCCGGACCTGCGCACCGGTCGCCACCCAGTCGTCCACCACCAGCACCCGGTCGGCGGCCCGGATCTGCCGGTCACGTACGCCCAGCCGCAGCTCCCGACCGCGGTAGTCCGGCGGCGTCCGCGCCCACGTGACCCGGTCGACGAGCCGCCGGTCGCCGCCGTCCTTCACCGCCGGCGCGAACCCGACGCCCAGCGCCACCGCCACGAGCGGCCCGACCAGGAAACCGGTCACCTCCGGCGAGACCACGAGGGTGGGCGCCGCGCCGGCGAACAGTCCGGCCAGCGCCGGACCGACCGAGGCCAGCAGCTCCGGCGAATGCCACCAACCGGACACGTCGCTGACCAGGTGGTCGCTGTGTGCCCCGGGGTCGAACCAGTGGAACGCCTCCGCGAGGGCGGCGCGCAAAGACTCGTCCCGCAGCGGTGCGAAGGAGGCCACGACAACCATCCTGCACACCGGCACCCACGGACCATCGCGGGGTCAGTCGATCGGTTGAACGTTTCCGTCCATATTCGGGCGAAAGCCAATGATCACGTTGACATCCGGCGTACGACGCTCGGTAGCGTCCGCAACGGTTCATCCCCGGTGGAAGGAGCCCGAGATCGTGGCGGGTAGGCATACCAGGCGACCGGCGTCAGCCTCGCTGTTCGGACCGGTCGCGACCGCGGTCGTGGTGCTGGCGCTGCTGGTCAGTGGCGCTTTCGGCGCCCTCAAGCTGACCGAGGAGAAGGCCGCCTCGACAGTCGGCCGGATCGATGTTCCACAATCGACCGACGCGACACCGACAGCGGACACGCCGTCACCCACAGTGACGCCGCCGGCCGCGACCCCCACGGCGAGCCCCAAGCCCAAGCCGAAGGCCACGCCGACCCGCTCGCCGGAGCACGCCTCCCGCGGCGCCGTCCGCTCACCGAGCACGCGCAAGCCGAGCCCGACCACGACCACCAGCAAGCCCGCCACGGGCGGCAGCGTGGTCAGCAGCGGCAGCTGCGGAGCCTCGTACTACGACGAGGGCCAGACCACCGCCAACGGCGAGTCGTTCAACCCGGACGCGCTGACGGCGGCGCACAAGACCCTGGCGTTCAACACGCGCGTACGGGTGACGAACCCGAGCAACGGCAAGTCCGTCACGGTACGGATCAACGACCGCGGCCCGTTCGTGAGCGGCCGTTGCCTCGACCTGTCCCGCGCCGCGTTCGCCGCGATCGCGAGCCTGAGCCAGGGCGAGTTGACCGTCAAGTACGACATCCTGGACAACTGACAGAACCGACCGGGTTGGTCAGAACCGGATGGCCGAGGGGCCAACTTCGTTCTGTACCGCACCTCGATCAGGCATGCTGTTCGGCGTACCCATGCACTTCTCCCCGCCGGGCCGTCGCCCGCTCAGCCCTGGTTCCCGCGCCGGCCTCGGCGCGGCCCTAGTGCTGCTCGCGATCGTGTCCGCTGTGGAGATCGCGGACGGCTCGAGCGCCAACTACGTCGGCCTCGTCGCCGCCGCGCCCTTCCTCGCGGCCGCGTTCGCGTCCTGGCGGATGGTGCTCGCGGTCGGCGTCCTCGCCACGGTGGTCGGCATCGCGTTCGCGCTCGCCGCCCGCGGCGTGACGATCTCGACCGGAGTCAACGTCACCGGCGTCGCGCTGGCGACCGCGATCGCGGCGGTGGTCGCGGTGATCCGGGAGCGGCAGGCCGCGCGGATCGCGGAACTCTCCAAACTGGCGCAGGTGGCCCAGCAGGCGGTGCTGCGGCCGATCGGCCCGCAGATCGGCTCGCTGCAGGTGGCGGGCCGGTACATCTCGGCCACCGCCACGGCCGAGATCGGCGGCGACCTGTACGAGTGCCTGGACACGCCGTACGGCGTGCGGATCATCATCGGCGACGTGCGCGGCAAGGGCCTCGACGCCGTGCGTACCGCGAGCATCGTGCTCGGCTCTTATCGCCACGTCGCCTACGAGCGGGCCGACCTGCGCGCGATCGTCGCCGACCTGGACCGGGCCGTGGCGCGCAGCGTGGGCGACGAGGACTTCGTCACCGCGGCGATGGTCGAGGAGCGCGGCGGGACGCTGACGATCGTCAACTGTGGTCACCCGGCGCCGTTGCTGCTCCGGCGCGGCGAGGTGATCCCGCTGGAGCCGCCGGCGCCGGCACCGCCGCTGGGCTTCATGCCGGTGGTCCGCCCGCGGGTGGAGCGGCTCGAGCCCGGTGACCGGTTGCTGCTGTTCACCGACGGCCTGGGCGAGGCGCGCCGGGAGGGCGAGTTCTTCCCGATCGCCGACCGCGCGTGGCGGCTGCTCGGCCACGGCACGGTCGGCGACGGACTGGCCTCACTGGAGACGGCGCTGGTCGAGTGGGTCCACGGCCGGCTCGACGACGACATCGCCGTCGTGCTCATGGAGTACGCCGGTGCCCGCCCGGTCACCACCGCCAGCGTCCCCAGCTGGGAAGTCGGCAGCGAGTAGGCCGGTATCCCTTCAGGGCTGTCTGGCGGTCACCAGGCGCGGCACCCGGGCCGAGGCGACGACGCGCTCGACCTCCGGTGCCCGGTGCCGGCCGACGTAGCCGGCACGCGGGTTGAGCAGCAGGGCGGCGAGATTGGCGAGAGTCATCGGGGTCCTCCTGCGTCCAGGCGCCCTGGGGCGCGGGTAATCACCAAACGACCTCCGGCCGGCTACGGTGACGCGAGTGTCGGCGCGCCGACTTGACTCCACCCGATATCGACCCCCATAAGCAGATAAAGCGTTTCAAAAGGGACGCTCGATGGAAGTACTGTGGCGCCGGTCACCGACTGGACCCCTTTGTGAGGTCTACTCACGGGTAATAACCTTGGTTACCGCCTAGTAACCACTGTCGCCGGATCGGGGAACCCAGGCACATGACGCACTACAAGAGCAACCTGCGCGACATCGAGTTCAACCTCTTCGAGGTGTTCGGCGCCGGCCAGGTCCTCGGTCAGGCGCCGTTCGCCGACATCGACGTCGACACCGCCCGCAACTTCATGGTCGAGCTCGACCGGTTCGCCCGCGAGGACCTCGCCGCCAGCTACGCCGACAGCGACCGCAACCCGCCGGTGTTCGACCCGGCGACGCACAGCGCGCCGCTGCCCGAGGCCTTCCGGCGCTCGTACCACCGCTTCATGGACGCCGAGTTCTGGCGCCTCGACCTGCCGGCGGAGCTCGGCGGAACGTCCGCGCCGCGCGCCCTGTGGTGGTCGCTCGCCGAGCTGATCCTCGGCTCCAACGCGCCGATCTGGATGTACGCGTCCGGCCCGTCGTTCGCGACCACGCTGCACCGTGAGGGCACCGAACGGCAGAAGAAGTGGGCCGAGCTGTTCATCGAGAAGGGCTGGGCGTCGACCATGGTGCTCACCGAGCCCGACGCGGGCTCGGACGTCGGCGCCGGCCGCACCCGCGCGGTCCCGCAGCCCGACGGCTCCTGGCACATCGAGGGCGTCAAGCGGTTCATCACCTCGGGCGAGCACGACCTGAGCGAGAACATCGTGCACTACGTGCTGGCCCGCCCGGTCGGCGTCGAGGGTGTGGGCGGCCCGGGCACCAAGGGGCTGTCGCTGTTCGTCGTGCCGAAGTTCCACTTCGACGAGGAGACCGGCGAGCTCGGCGAGCGCAACGGCGTGTTCGCCACCAACGTCGAGCACAAGATGGGCCTCAAGGTCTCCAACACCTGCGAGCTGACCTTCGGCGACCACGGCATCCCGGCCAAGGGCTGGCTGATGGGCGACGTGCACGAGGGCATCCGGCAGATGTTCCTGATCATCGAGTACGCCCGGATGATGGTCGGCACGAAGGCGATCGCCACGCTGTCGACGGGCTACCTGAACGCGCTGGAGTACGCCAAGTCCCGGGTGCAGGGCGCGGACCTGCTGGCCCAGGCCGACAAGGGTGCGCCGCGGGTGACGATCACCCACCACCCGGACGTGCGCCGGTCGCTGATGCTGCAGAAGTCGTACGCCGAGGGCATGCGCGCCCTGGTGGTCTACACCGCGAGCTGGCAGGACAAGATCAGGCTGGCCGCGCACGCCGGTGACGCGTCGGCGGAGAAGCTGGCGAAGCGGGTCAACGACTTCCTGCTGCCGATCGTGAAGGGCCTCGGCTCGGAGCGGGCGTACGAGCTGCTCGGCTCGGAGTCGCTGCAGACGTTCGGTGGTTCGGGCTTCCTGCAGGACTACCCGCTGGAGCAGTACGTCCGGGACGCGAAGATCGACACCCTTTACGAGGGTACGACCGCCATCCAGAGCCTGGACCTGGTGTTCCGCAAGATCGTCAAGGACCAGGGCAAGGCGCTGCTGGCCGTCGCGGGCGAGATCCAGCAGTTCATCGAGTCCGAGGGTGGCAACGGCCAACTCAAGGAGGAGCGGCTCGCACTGGGCAAGGCGTTGGCCGAGTCCCAGGCGATGCTCGGGGTGATGACGGGCTGGCTGGGCGAGGCGGCGACGGACCCGCGGGCGGTCTACAAGATCGGCCTGGCGTCGCGGCGCTTCCTGCTCGCGGTGGGCGACCTGATCGTGGGCTGGCTGCTGCAACGGCAGGCCGAGGTCGCGCTGCGCAAGCTGACGGAGGGACCGGACGCGTTCTACGCGGGCAAGGTCGCCGCGGCCCGCTTCTTCGCCCGCGAGGTCCTGCCGCGCCTGGGCGCCGACCGCCGCATCATCGAGGCCACCACCCTGGACCTGATGGACCTGCCCGAAGAGGCGTTCTGAGCGCTGCACCAGCCAGGGCCGGTCGTGCCGCGACCGGCCCTGCTGGCACGATTGGTGTGTGACTCCTCGCGTGCGGGCGCCCCAGCTCAAGGGGCGGGGCTGGCTCAACACCGGCGGTAAGGAACTGTCGATCGGCGATCTGCGCGGCAAGATCGTGCTGCTCGACTTCTGGACCTTCTGCTGCATCAACTGCCTGCACGTGCTCGACGAGCTGCGGCCGCTCGAGGAGAAGTACGCCGACGTGCTGGTCGTCGTCGGTGTGCACTCGCCGAAGTTCGAGCACGAGCGTGATCCTGCGGCGCTGCGGGCCGCGGTCGAGCGGTACGAGGTCGACCACCCCGTCCTGGACGACCCGGAGCTGATCACCTGGGACCAGTACGCCGCCAAGGCCTGGCCGACGCTCACCGTCGTCGACCCCGAGGGGTACGTCGTCGCCACGATGGCCGGTGAGGGGCACGCCGAAGGGCTCGGCCGGCTGGTCGACGAGCTGATCGCCACCCACGAGGCCAAGGGCACCCTGCACCGCGGCGACGGGCCCTACGTCGCCCCGCCGCCCGCCGACACCGCGCTGCGCTTCCCGGGCAAGGCCGTCGTCCTGCCCACCGGCAACCTGCTGGTCTCCGACTCCGCCCGGCACTCGATCGTCGAGCTCGCCCCGGACGCCGAGACGGAGCTCCGGCGGATCGGCACCGG
Organism: Asanoa sp. NPDC050611; assembly: GCF_040654855.1. Classification (NCBI taxonomy): domain Bacteria; kingdom Bacillati; phylum Actinomycetota; class Actinomycetes; order Micromonosporales; family Micromonosporaceae; genus Asanoa; species Asanoa sp. NPDC050611. Next base: position 5,435 of record NZ_JBFAIU010000100.1, on the reverse strand, counting down.
CACCCGCGGGCGCGCCGACGGCGGCCCCGACAAGGCGGAGTTCGCCGAGCCGCAGGGGCTCTGCCTGCTGCCCGCCGAGATCGCCGGGTCGGTCGGCTACGACGTGGTCGTCGCCGACACCGTCAACCACCTGCTGCGCGGGCTCACGCTGGCCACCGGCGAGGTCGTGACGATCGCCGGCACCGGCCGGCAGTGGCGGTCCACGCCCGACGACCACCCGCACGACGCCCTGGCCAGCGATCTTTCCTCGCCGTGGGACGTCGCCTGGTACGCCGGCCAGGTCGTGATCGCGATGGCCGGGATCCACCAGCTCTGGTGGTACGACCCGATCAAGCGCACCACCGGGGTCTACGCCGGCACCACGGTCGAGGCGCTGCGCGATGGTCCGCTGCCCGACGTCTGGATGGCGCAGCCGTCCGGCCTGTCCACCTCGGTCGACGGCACCCGGCTCTGGATCGCCGACAGCGAGACCAGCGCCCTGCGCTACGTCGAGGACGACACGATGCACACGGCGGTCGGCCAGGGCCTGTTCGACTTCGGGCACATGGACGGTCCCGCGGACCAGGCGCTGTTCCAGCACCCGCTGGGCGTACACGCGCTGGCCGACGGTTCGGTCCTGGTCGCGGACACCTACAACGGTGCGGTGCGCCGGTTCGACCCCGCCGGCAACACGGTCTCCACCGTGGCGGACGGCCTCGCGGAGCCCAGCGACGTCGCGGTCACCGCGGACGGCACGGTGCTGGTCGTCGAGTCGGCCGGCCACCGGCTGACCGCGCTCGCGGGAGAGGCCGGCGCGTCGACGGCGCCGGGCACCCGCCACCGCACGGAGCGCCCACCGACGATGGTGGCCGCCGGCGAGGTCACCCTCGACGTGATCTTCACGCCCGCGCCCGGGCAGAAGCTCGACGAGTCGTTCGGCCCGTCGACCCGCCTCGTGGTCTCGGCGTCACCGCCGGAGCTGCTGATCGAGGGCGAGGGCACCACCACCGACCTGCGGCGCCGCCTGGTCATCGCCGAAGGTGTCGCGGGCGGCGTCCTCCAGGTGGTGGCCCAGGCGGCCACCTGCGACGCCGAGGCCGAGCACGCGGCCTGCCACCTGACCCGCCAGGACTGGGGCGTCCCGGTCCAGGTCACCACCGACGGCGCGCAGCGCGTCGCCCTGGTGCTCCGCGGCCTCGACGAGAACCCCTAGCCCGCGAAGGGAGCCAGGGCGACACCCGCCCCGGTGAGCGCGTCGCGGATCCGGCGGGCCAGTTCGGCCGAGCCGGGCGTGTCGCTGTGCAGGCAGATCGACGCCACGCGGACCGGGATGACCGTGCCGTCCACGGCCGTCACCGTGCCCTGGCGCGCCAACCGCAGCGCGCGCTCGACCACCGCCGACGGGTCGTCGATCACCGCGCCGGGCTGCGAGCGGGAGACCAGGCGGCCGTCCGGCTCGTACGCCCGGTCCGCGAAGCCCTCCGCCACGACCGTGAGCCCGGCGCCGACCGCCAGCTCGGCCAGCGTCGACCCCGGCGAGCAGAGCACCGGCAGCGACCGGTCGTAGTCCCGCACCGCGGCGACCACCGCCGCGGCCTGCGCCTCGTCGACCGCCGCGACGTTGTAGAGCGCGCCGTGCGGCTTGACGTAGCGGACCGACTTGCCGGCCACCCGGCAGAAGCCGTCCAACGCGCCGATCTGGTAGATCACGTCGTCGCGCAGCTCGTCGAACGCGTAGTCGATCCGCCGCCGGCCGAAACCCGCCAGATCCCGGTAGCTGACCTGGGCGCCGACCGCGACGCCGCGGGCCGCCGCCGTCGCGCAGACCCGGCGCATCGTGGCCGGGTCGCCGCCGTGGAAGCCGCACGCGACGTTGGCCGAGGTGATCACGTCGAGCAGGGCGTCGTCGTCGCCGAGCCGCCAGATGCCGAAGCCCTCGGCCAGGTCAGCGTTCAGGTCCATGAAATCTGACGGTACTGCCCGGACGGGCCTGGGCCAGGGCGGTTACGTCGGTGACCACGGCGATCACCGGATATCCGCCGGTGGCCGGGTGGTCGGCCAGGAACACCAGCGGCTGCCCGTCGGCCGGCACCTGCACGGCGCCGAGCACGACGCCCTCGCTCGGTAGCTCGCCGGCGTCCGCGCGGGCCAGGGCCGCGCCGGCCAGCCGCGCGCCGACGCGGTTGCTGTTCGGGCTCACCGTGTACGCCGTGGTCAGCAGCGTCGAGACCGCGGCGGCGGTGAACCACCCGTCGCGGGGGCCGAGGCGGACCGGCAACGTGATCTCCCCGCCGGGCACGGGCCCGACCTCGACTTGAGCGCCGCCGGAGCCGGCCGCGCCGAGCGGCAGCCGGTCGCCGTCGCGCACCCGCGGTGGCCCCAACCCGGAGAGCGTGTCCGTCGAGCGGCTCCCGAGCACGGGCCGCACCATCACGCCACCGGCCACGGCGGCGTAGGACCGCACCCCGGCCGTCGCCCGGCCGACGTCGACCAGGGCGCCGGCCGGCACGGCGACCGCCGAGTCCAGTTCGACCGCGACGCCGTCCACGCGGAGCCGGCAGACGGCGCCGGAGACCGCGACCACGCCGCCGCCCGGCAGCCGGAACGCACAGCCGGTCAGCGTCGTCTCCAACCCGGCGGCCGACGGAGGGTTGCCCACCAGGGCGTTCGCCCGCATCAGCGCGGCCGCGTCCAGCGCACCGGAGCGCGGCACGCCGAGGTGCGCGTACCCCGGCCGCCCGAGATCCTGGACGGTGGTCAGTGCGCCGGCCCGGGTCACCTCCAGCACCCGGTTCACGCCGCCACCAGCCGAACCACGGTCCCGGGTGCGAGCAGCGCGGGCGGCTCCTGCGACACGTCGAACAAGGTCACCCCGGTGTGCCCGACCAACTGCCAGCCGCCGGGCGAGGCGGTCGGATAGATCCCGGCGTACGGCCCGGCGAGCCCGACCGACCCGGCGGGCACCGAGGTCCGGGGCGTGGCGAGCCGCGGCACCGCCAGCGACGGTGGCAACCCGGTCAAGTAGCCGAAACCAGGCGCGAAGCCGCAGAAGGCCACCCGGAACGTGGTCGACGCGAGCCGCGAGATCACCGTGGGTACCGGCACCGACCACAGGGCGGCGACGGTCGGCAGGTCCGGACCGTCGTACACCGTGGGTATCTCAACCAGCTCACCGGACGCGGCGTCGGCCGGCGGCGGCGGTGCCCAACTCATGATCAGATCGGCCGCGGCCTGGTCGACGCCGTCGAGCAGCACGGTCCGCGCGCCCGGCACGATCTCCGCCACGCGCAGTGACCCGTCGGCCCGGCGCCGCCACAACTCCGCCCGCCACGCCTCCACCTCGTCGGCCGGGCACTCGATCAGCAGGGCGGTCGCGCCGACCGGGAGGATGCGCACGGATCCATTGTCGACGTCCGGTGCGATGCCTCACACGGGTGGGCCGCGCGGACTTCCAGACTCCTCCCAGCGCAGGTCGGTAGCCTGATCCAGTGACGACGTCCACCCGATCCCGGTTGCGGCCAACCGACCTCGGCAAGCCGCGGATGCGTGGTTGGCTCCACGCGTACGCCTTCTTCGTCGCGGTAGTGGCCGGCATCGTGCTGTGCACGATCGCCGCGACCCGGCCCGGATGGTCCCCGTTCGTCAGCTGTGTCGTATACAGCGTCACCGTGTGTGCGCTCTTCGGCACCAGCGCGTTGTACCACCGTCGGGTGTGGTCCGAGCGCGGCTACCAGATCATGCGCCGGCTCGACCACTCGATGATCTTCATCTTCATCGCCGGCACGTACACCCCGTTCGCCGTGCTCCTGCTCCCGACGCGCACGGCGACGATCATCCTCGGCATCGTCTGGGCCGGTGCGATCGGCGGGGTGACGCTGAAGCTTTTAAGACCCCACGGGTCGCGGTGGCTCTCCGCGCCCCTCTATCTCGCGCTCGGCTGGGTCGCGCTGGCCGTCTTCCCCGACATCCTCCGGAACGGCGGGGTGACCTGCCTGCTGCTCCTGCTCGCCGGCGGGCTCGCGTACACCGTCGGTGCCGTGTTCTACGCGATGCGCCGGCCCAACCCGTGGCCGACCGTGTTCGGCCACCACGAGTTCTTCCACGCCTGCACGCTGGTCGCGGCGATCTGCCACCACGTGGCGATCTACCTGGCGCTGTTCGCCAAATAAGAGTGGCCCCCCGCCAGGTGGGGGGCCACAAGATCATTGTGCGTCAGTACGGAGGGTCGTCCCGGCGCACCTCGTGGTACTCCTCGACCCGCGCGGCCGGGGGCGGCGGCGCCGCGGTCCCGTAGGGCGAGGCGGGCGGCGTGGCCCGCGTGTCGCGCACGACGGTGGTCCGCCGGCGGCTCTGCCAGTACCAGGTGGTGAGGATCAGGCCGACCACGCCGGCGAGCATGAGCACCCACCCGACCACGTCGAGGTCGAGCCAGCCGAGGTTGACGTCGAGGGCGAACGTGAAGATCGCGCCGACGGCGATGAGGAAGATGCTGCCACCAATGCCCACTGTGGTCGCCTCCTTCATGATGCGTAGAGCGGGCGGGCACAGTCCGTCTTACCCATGTGGCAGTACGGCCAATCAGGCAAGCTTGGTGCCATGACCGAGCGCAGGATCCTGCTGGTCCGGCATGCGAAGGCCGACCGGCCCGACGGCGTCAGCGACGTCGATCGCCCGCTCACCGCGCGGGGGCACGCCGACGCCGGCGCGGTCGGTGCCTGGCTCGCGCACCGCGAATACCGGCCTGACCTGGTCATCTGCTCGCCGTCGAAGCGCACCCGGCAGACCTGGCACGGCATCGCGCTGGGCATGGCCGACGCGGCCGGCGACGACGCGCCGTCGCCCGAGGTCGACTACCGGGGCGAGGTCTACGAGGGCGACGACTCCGACCTGCTCGACCTGATCCAGGGCATCGACGACGCGGTCGGCACCGTCATGATCATTGGACACAACCCGTCGGTGTCGGATGCGTCGGAGCTGCTCGACCCCGAGAACGGCGGTGACCTGCGCACGAGCGGCATCGCGGTGCACGGCTACGAAGGCCCGTGGGACGAGTGCGGCGCCGGCGACGCGCCTCTCCTGGAGACGCACACGGCCCGCGGCTGATTCCGCGCCGGCGACGGGCAGGCCGCCTTGGCGGTTGCCAGCGCCAGCCGCGGGAGCGGCGACGGGAGAGACCGCTCGGCGGTTGCCAGCGCCACGGCGGACGGATCAGCACCGGCGGCGGCGGGATCAGCGCCAGTGGCGCGCCCGGGCGGCTGGTGGGTGCCAGTGCCGGCAGCGGCCGACCAGCGACACGGGTGGTTGCCGCCAGAGCTTGCGCCGGTGCACGACACGGTCGGGGCCGCGGCGCGGGCGGGCCTCGTGCCGGCGCGCCTCGCGCGGGCCGGCCTCGCGTACCCGCTGCCGGGTGTTTCGTTGCAAGGCCTCGGTGCTCGACGAGGCCGGCACGATGCGCG
>NZ_JBFAIU010000099.1:0-22792 GCF_040654855.1 Asanoa sp. NPDC050611 | reverse complement strand
GCCGTACTGCGTGCCGAGGTGGCCCTGGCTGCCGATGCCGTCGATCGGCACGCCGGCACGCAGGAGCCCCTTGGCCATGTCGTACACGAACTGCGGCGCCGAGACCAACAGCCCGTTGGGCCTGTTCACCACGGTGGCCAGCTGGCAGCGCGGCCGGCTGGTGCTGCACGACACCACCCAGGCACCGGCGTTCATGCGCACGGCCCTGGCGGTGATGTTCGGCGTGCCCGAGGAGAACGTCCGGTTGCTGATCCCGTTCCTCGGCGGCGGCTTCGGCGCGGGGCTGCGGCTGTGGAGCCACACCGTGCTGACGGCGCTGGCCGCGCGGGTGCTGGACCGCCCGGTCAAGCTCGTGCTCAGCCGGCCGCAGATGTTCAACTCGGTCGGCCACCGGGCCGCCAGCCGGCAGCGCATCCGGCTGGGCGCGGATCCGGACGGCCGGCTGGTCGCGATCGATCACGACGCCATGGCCGCCAACGGCGTCGGGGACCATCTGCCCTCGCCCATCGTCGCCGGCACACCGACGGCGTACGCCTGCGCGAACGTCGCCACCCACGAGCATCGCGCGCACCTGAACATCCCGTACACGGGTTTCATGCGGGCGCCCGGTTCCATCGAGCAGCACTTCGCGCTGGAGTCGGCCCTCGACGAGCTGGCCGGCCGGCTCGGCATCGACCCGGTCGAGCTGCGGTTGCGCAACTACGCCGAGGTGCATCCGGTGTCCGGCAAACCGTGGTCCAGCAAGGCGCTGCGCGAGTGCATCGAGGTCGGCGCCGAGCGGTTCGGCTGGTCCGGCCGCGACCCCGCGCCCCGGTCGACGCACGACGGCGACTGGCTGCTGGGGCAGGGCATGGCCGCGGCGACCTTCGAGTTCTACGCCCTGGCCTGCACGGTGCGGCTGATCGTCGACCGCGGCGGCACCGCGACCCTGCGGTCGTCGGCGACCGACATCGGCACCGGGACCTACACGATCACCGCCCAGCTCGTGGCGGAGCTGCTCGGGATCGAGGTCGACCGGGTGCGGGTCGAGATCGGCGACACCGACCTGCCACCGGCGCCGCAGTCGGGCGGCTCCGGGCTGGCCGGCTCGCTCGCCGCCGCAGTGCAGGACGCGGCGGGTGAGCTGACCGCGCGGCTGGCCCGGCTGGACGGCCACCCGGGCGAGTCGTTCGCCTCGCTGCTCGACCGGCACGGTCTCGACGAGCTTGCGGCGACCGGGCGGTCCGACCTCGCCGCGGGCGCCGACACTGCCGACGTGGCGCCGGCCGGTGCCTTCGCCGCCGCGTTCGCCGAGGTCGGTGTGGACGAGGACCTCGGGCTGGTCCGCGTGCGCCGGCTGGTCTCGGTGATCGACGGTGGCCGCGTCCTCAACCGGAAAACCGCCCGCAGCCAGGCGATCGGCGGTGCCGTCATGGGCATCGGGATGGCGCTGCTGGAGGAGACGGCGTACGACCCGAACACCGGCCGGGTCGCCAACGGCACCTTCGGCGACTATCTGGTGCCGGTCAACGCGGACGTGCCCGACATCGACATCACCTTCGTCGGCGCCCCGGACAGCTTCAACCCGACCGGCAGCAAGGGCCTCGGCGAGATCGGCATCGTGAGCATCGCTCCGGCGATCGCCAACGCGGTGTTCCACGCGACCGGGCGTCGGGTCCGCGACCTGCCGATCACCTTGGACAAGCTCCTGTGAGGAGATGACCCGCATGACGGCGACGTTGACCGACCGCGTGCTGGGGCGGCCGCTGGACCGGATCGACGGGCGGCGCAAGGTCTCCGGCGCGGCACCGTACCCGTCGGACTTCGACCTGCCCGGCCAGGCACACGCGGCGCTGGTCTCGGCGACCGTCGGCGCCGGCCGGATCACCAGGATCGACCGGTCGGCGGCCGAGGCGGCACCGGGCGTGCTGGCGGTGATCACCTATGACAACGCGCCGGACCTCGGTGACCCGCCGCCGAACCAGCTGGGCTCGATCACCCGCTGGTCGCTGCGGGACGACCGGATCATGTACTACGGCCAGCACATCGGCATCGTCGTGGCGGACACCCGCGCCCAGGCGCTGGCGGCGGCCCGGCTCGTCAAGGTCGAGTACGCGGCCGAGGAACCGGTGCTGGACGTCGACGATTCGCGCGCCGAGGTCGAGGTCGACCCGTTCGGGCTGACCAGCAGCCGCGGCGACGTCGAGGTCGGCCTCGACACGGCCGAGGTGACCGTCGACGCCACGTACACGATCGCCCCCGAGGCCAACAGCCCGATGGGCCTGTTCACCACCGTGGCGAGCTGGCAGAGCGGGCGGCTGGTGGTGCACGACACGACCCAGTACCCGACGATGATGCGCAAGGCGCTCGCCGCCATCTTCGACGTGCCGCTCTCGGACGTACGCGTGCTGATCCCGTTCCTCGGCGGTGGTTTCGGCGCGGGCCTGCGGCTGTGGAGCCACACCGTCCTCACCGTGCTGGCCGCCCGGGTGCTCGACCGCCCGGTCAAGCTCGTGCTCAGCCGGCCGCAGATGTTCTTCTCGACCGGCCACCGGGGGTTCAGCCGGCAGCGGATGCGGCTGGGCGCGACCGGCGACGGCCGGCTGGTGGCGATGGACCAGGACGTCGTGGTGGCCAACGGCGTCGAGGACAAGCTCGCCGCCTACATCGAGTTCGGCATGCCGACGTGCTACGCCTGCGACAACGTCGCCACGCACGCCCGGGTCGCGCACCTGAACATCCCGTACACCGGCTTCATGCGCGCGCCCGGCAGCGTCGAGATGCACTTCGCGCTCGAGTCCGCGATGGACGAGCTGGCCGTGCGGCTCGGGATCGACCCGCTGCAGCTGCGGCTGCGCAACTACGCCGAGGTCAACCCGAAGAACGGCAAGCCGTGGTCGAGCAAGGCGCTGCGGGAGTGCCTGCTGACCGGCGCCGACCGGTTCGGCTGGTCCGCGCGGGACCCGGCGCCCCGCTCGATGCGCGACGGCGACTGGCTGGTCGGCTACGGGATGGCCGGCGTGTCGTTCGACTTCTACGCCGACCCGTGCGAGGTGCGGCTGACCGTCGACCGCGGCGGCAACGCGATCGTGCGCAGCGCGGCGACCGACATCGGCACCGGGACGTACACCATCACCGCACAGCTCACCGCGGAGCTGCTGGGGATCGACGTCGACCGGGTACGCGTCGAGATCGGCGACACCGACCTGCCGCCATCGCCGCAGTCCGGTGGCTCCGGGCTGGCGGGCGCGCTCGGCGCGGCCGTCAAGGACGCGGCCTCCGAGCTGACGGCCCGGTTCGCCCGCCTGGACGGCAGCCCGGGCGAGACCTTCGGCGAGCTGCTCGACCGGCACGGGATCGACGAGATCTCCGCGACCGGGAAGTCGGACCTGACCAAGGCGGCCGGGGCGTCGGACCTGGCGGTGGCCGGCGCGTTCGCGGCCCGGTTCGTCGAGGTGGGTGTCGACGAGGACCTCGGCCTGGTCCGCCTGCGCCGGCTGGTGTCCGTGGTGGACGGCGGCCGGCTCTACAACGAGAAGCTGGCCCGCAGCCAGATCATCGGCGGCACCGTGATGGGCATCGGGATGGCCCTGCTCGAGGAGACCGCGTTCGACCCGAACACCGGGCGGGTGGCCAACGGGACGTTCGGTGACTACCTCGTGCCGGTCAACGCGGACGTGCCGGACCTCGACGTGGTCTTCGTCGGCGGCCCGGACGCCTTCGCGCCCACCGGCACCAAGGGCCTCGGCGAGGTCGGCATCGTGGGCGTGGCCCCGGCGATCGCGAACGCGGTCCACCACGCCACCGGGCGCCGCCTGCGCGACCTGCCGATCACCCTGGACCAGCTCCTCTGACCCGCGGGACTTGACGCACACTATTCACTGAATGAATAGTATGCGCCATGTCGACCGCGCACGTGCTGCTCGGGCTGCTCGCCGGTGGCCGGTTGCACGGCTACGAGCTGAAGCGGTCCCACGACCAGCGGCTGCCGCTGGCCAAGCCGGTCGCCTTCGGCCAGGTCTACGCCACGCTCGGCCGGCTCCAGCGCGACGGCCTGGTGACCACGGCCGGCCAGGACCAGGAGGGTGGCCCGGAGCGCACCAGCTTCGCGATCACCGAGGCCGGGCGGACGCGGCTCGACGAGTGGCTCGCCGCGGTGGAGCCGCCGGCGCCGCACGTGACCAGCACGCTGTTCGCCAAGGTGGCGGTGGCGGTGCTGGTCGACGGCGCCGAGCGGGCCCGCGACTACCTGGTGGCGCAGCGCGCGGCGCACATGGCCCGGCTGCGCGAGCTGACCGCGGTCAAGACCGACCCGGCCAGCACGCTCGGCGACGTGGTCGCCGCCGATTTCGCGATTCTCCATCTCGACGCCGACCTGCGCTGGGTGACGAACACCCTCGAGCGCGTCGCCGACCTGCATCGGGAGGTGCACCCATGACGATCCTGCGCGCCCGGGGCGTGGTGAAGTCCTACGGGCCGACGCCCGCCCTGCGCGGCGTCACCATCGACGTCGCCGAGGGCGAGATCCTCGCCGTCACCGGCCCCAGCGGCTGCGGCAAGTCCACGCTGCTGCACTGCCTGGCCGGCATCCTGCGGCCCGACGCCGGCGAGGTGACCTACGGCGAGCACCGGCTCGACACCTGGCCGGAGCGGATGCGGGCCCGCCTGCGCCGCACCGAGTTCGGCGTGCTCTTCCAGTTCGGGCAGCTCGTCGCCGAGCTGACCGCGGCGGAGAACGTCGCACTGCCACTGCTTCTCGCCGGCACGGGGCGGCGAGAGGCGCGGACCGCGGCGGTGGCGTGGCTCGACCGGCTGGGTGTGGCCGAGCTGGCCGACACCCGGCCGGGCGAGATGTCCGGCGGCCAGCAGCAGCGCTGCGCGGTCGCCCGGGCGCTGGTCACCGAGCCGCGGGTGCTCTTCGCCGACGAGCCGACCGGCGCGCTCGACTCGCGCACCAGCGAGCAGCTCCTCGGCGAGCTGACCCGGGTGGTCCGCCGCCAGCGCACCACGGTCGTGCTGGTCACCCACGACGTGCAGGTCGCCGCGTACGCCGACCGCGAGGTGGCCCTGCGCGACGGCGAGGTCGACCCCACCGGGCTGGGCCTGACCGCGATCACCGGGAAGCACACGCGGTGAAGCTCACCACGCTGCTCCGGCTGGCCCTGGCGGGCAGCCGCACCGACGGCATCCGCGTGGTGCTCACCGCGTTCAGCGCGCTGCTGGCCACGGTCGCGATCCTGGCGGCGCTCACCGTCCTCGCGATCCCCGAGATCGGCGACAGCGTCAACAACCGCTACGTCAACCCGCTGCTCGACGAGCACGGCCTGCGCGGCGGCACGGCGCTGACGCTGGTGCTGCTCTGCATCCCGATCCTGGCGCTGGCCGGGCAGTGCGCGCGGCTCGGCGCACCGGCCCGCGACCGGCGCCTGGCCGGGTTCCGCCTGGCCGGCGCCACCCCGGGCCAGGCGACGCTGGTGGCGGTGGCCGAGACCGGCGTGGCGGCCCTGCTCGGGGTCGCCGCCGGCCTCGGCGCGTACTTCGCCGCCCGCCCGCTGCTCGACCGCCCCGACGCGGCCGGCCTGCGTCCACTCCCGACGGACGTGCTGCCCGAGCCGTGGCAGATCGCCGTCGTCGCGGTCGCATTGCCGCTGGTCGCCGCGCTCACCGCGGCGGTCATGCTGCGGCGGGTCGTGGTCGGCCCGCTCGGCGTCGTCCGCCGGGCCCGCCGCACCCGGCCGCCGCTGCCCTGGCCGGGCGCGCTGATCGTGCTCGGCCTGATCAGCTTCGCCGCCGTCATCCCCGTGCTCAGGTGGTACGACGCGCGCGCACAGCAGCCGCCCTTCGCGCTGGTCACCACGATGGGCGTGGGCGGCGCACTGGCGGCGACGGCCGGCGTCATCCTCGGCACCGGCTGGATCTCGTACGCGATGGGCGGTCTCCTCAACCGGCTCTCCCACCGGCCAGCCGCCCTGCTGGCCGCCCGCCGGCTGACGAGCGACCCGTGGCAGGGCGCGCGCACGTTCGCGGCCCTGCTCGCCTGCGTCATCGTCGGCGCCGGCGCGGCCGAGATGCGCGGCTACTTCCGGATCATGCGGGACCTCGACGTGCTCGCCGCGCGCCGGGGCGGCTACGAGCCGCAGCGCGACAGCTTCTATCTCAACTCCATGGACCTGGTCGACATCGCGATCGTGGTGGCCGTGGTGATCGCCGCCGCCGGGCTCGTCGTGGCCGTCGGCGAGGGGATCGTGAGCCGGCGCCGGGCGTACGCCGCGCTGGTCGCCTCCGGTGTGCCGCGCGCCGTGCTGGCCCGCTCGATCCTGCTGCAGGCGCTGGTGCCGATCCTGCCGTCCGTGGTGCTGGCGCTGCTCGTCGGCATGCGGCTGGTCGGCCCGCTCACCGGAGACGAGGTGGCCAACTACGGCGAGTCGGCGCCGTTCGTGCACGCCTGGGACACGCTCGCCGCGTACGGCGCCCTGGCGGTCGGCGCGGTGCTCGCCACCGTCGGCGTCGGGCTGCTGTTGCTGCGCGGGAGCACGGCGGTGGAGGAACTGCGCACCGGCTGATTGACTGGGCGGATGCGCCCGGCCGAGGCAGAGGTCCTGCACTTCTCCGAAGACCCGACGATCAGCCGGTTCCTCCCGCACGTGGCGCCGACCTCGGCGGAGGCCGAGCCGTACGTCTGGGCGGTCGGCTTCGACCGGGCGCCGGACTACTGGTTCCCGCGCGACACACCGCGGGCGATGGCCTGGGTCCGGTCCGGGACGACGGAGGCCGACCGCGAGCGGATCATCGGCGCGGGCTCCGGCAGCCGGGTGCACGCGATCGAGTACCGCGCGCTGGAGGCGATGCGGACGGTCCGCCTCTACGGCTACCGCCTGCCGGCCGCGCCGTTCCGCCCGATCGGGCACGCGCGACACGCGCTGGTGGCCACCGAGCCCGTCGAGCCGCTCGGCCCGCCGGAGCCGGTCGGCGACCTGTTCGCGCTGCACGAGGAAGCCGGCATCCAGCTCCGCGTGCTGCCCAACCTCTGGCCCTTCTGGGCCGAGGTCACGCACAGCACGCTCGGCTTCAGCGGCATCAGGCTGCGGCGCGCCGCGCCCGCAGCTCCTCCAGCAGATAGAGCCAGATCTCGCTGATCGTCGGGAAGCTCGCCACCGCGTGGCGCAGCGCGCTCGTCGGCACCTTCCCGACCACCGCGACCGTCGCCGCGTGCAACAGCTCGCTCACGCCCGGCCCGACGAACGTGGCGCCGACGAGGGTGTCACGGGCGTTGTCGACGACCAGCTTGGCCCGGCCGACGTAGTGCTGCCGGGCCAGCCGGGCACCGTCGATCCCGGCGAAGTCCCGCTCCACCACCTCCACCGGGATCTCGCGGTCGAGCGCCTCCGCCTCGGTGAGCCCGACCGAGGCCACCTCGGGGTCGCAGAACACCACCTGCGGCGCCCCGTCCTTGTCCGCGAGGTCCGTGTACGGGTTGTACGGCCGCTCGTCCAGCGGCCGCCCGGCCGCCCGCGCGGCGATCACCTCGCCCGCGATCCGCGCGTGGTACTTGCCCATGTGCGTGAGCAGCGCCCGACCGTTCAGGTCGCCGAGCACGTAGAGCCAGTCCGTGCCCGGCACCGTCATGTGGTCGTCGACCTCGACGAAGCCGCGGTCCGTGGTCTCGACCCCGACGGTCTCCAGCCCGATCTCCCTGCTGTTCGGCACCCGGCCGGTGGCGACCAGCACCTCGTCGGCCACGATCTGCTCGCCCTCGCCGACGGTCACGGTGACCTCGCCGCCGTGGCTGCGCCCGATGCCCCGGTCGTCGACCTGGTCGCGGCTGACCGCGGTGACCGGCGTGCCGGTGCGCACGGTGATCCCGTCCGCGACGAACGCCTCGTGGACGAGCTCGCCCGCGAACGGCTCCTTCATGCCGAGCAGCCGCTCGCCCGGGAACACCAGGGTCAGCTCCTCGACGCCGAGCCCGCGCAGCCAGGTCGCCGCCTCACAGGCGACCACGCCGCCGCCGATCACCACGACCCGGCGGGGCACCTCGTGCATGTTGGTGACGTCGCGGGACCGCCACGGCTTCGCCTCGGCGAGGCCGGGGATCGGCGGCACCGCGGCATCGGTACCCGGCGAGATCACGACCGCCTTCCGCGCGGTGATCTCCCGCGTACGCCCGTTGTCGCTGACCTCCACCATGCGCGGGCCGGCGAGCCGGGCGCGGCCCCTGATCACGTCGACGTCGTTGCTCAGCATGAGGTCGACGGACTGCTTGTCGTCGTGGTTGTAGGTGATCTCGTCGCGTCGGGCCAGCACGGCCTCGGCGTCGACCCGGCGGTCGTTGACCAGCTGCCGCATGCCGGGCGTGTCGACCGCGAGGTTGCGGGCCTGCACCGGCAGCAGCATCGCCTTGCTCGGCATGCACGCCCAGAACAGGCACTCCCCGCCGACCCGGTCCTGCTCGACCAGCGCGACCGACAGCCCGGCCTGGCTGCTGTAGAGGGAGATGGTCTCGCCGGGCGGCGCTCCCCCGACGACGACGACGTCCCACTCCGATCGGGCCGGGTTGATCGATCCGGTCATCGCTGCCTCCTCGGGTCCACCACCACCCAGCGAAGCACGGTGACCGGCCGCTACCGGCCGGTAATCGGGCTCCTGCGCAGTGCGCAAGGCCCCGCTGATCAGGCGACGGCGGGCACCGCCTCCGGCTCGGTGATCCGGTGCGGGCGGGCCACCAGCAGCAGCGCCGACGTCGCGGCGACCATGCCACCGGCGACCACGACCGCCATCGCGACACTGTCGTTGCCGAGCACGCCGACGAAGGGCGCCGCGATCGCGCCCGTGCCGAACTGCACCGCGCCGAGCAGCGCCGCCGCGGTGCCCGCGGCCTCGCCGTGCCGGGTCATCGCGACCGCCGACGCGTTCGGCATCGCCAGGCCGCCGGCGAACAGCACCAGCCAGAGCGCGGCCAGCAGCGTCGCCAGGCCGCCGAAGCCGGTGGCCGCGAACGCGACCAGCAGGGCGCCCGCCGCGGTGCCGCCGCCGAGCGCGGCGACCAGCACCCGCTGCGGCGTGTAGCGGCGGAGCAGCCGGACGTTGAGCTGGGTGGCCGCGATCAGCCCGACCGCGCCGGCACCGAACGCGATGCCGAACTGGCGCTCGTCGAGGCCGTACTGGTCCTGGAAGACGAACGACGAACCGGCGACGTACGAGAACACGGCCGCCATCGCGAACCCGGCGACCAGCACCATGCCGACGAACACCCGGTCGGTCAGCAGGCCGCCGTAGGTGCGGACCGTGTCGACCACACCGCCGCTGCGGCGCCGTTCCACCGGCAGCGTCTCCCGCAGCGCGACCAGTGCGGTCAGCGTGAGCAGCACGCCGACGACGCCGAGCACGACGAAGACGCCGCGCCAGTTGGTCGCCTCGAGCACCGCGCTGCCGACCGTCGGGGCGAGGATCGGCGCGAGCCCCATCACCAGCATCAGCCGGGAGAACAGCCGGGCGAACGCGGTGCCGCTGAACAGGTCGCGGACCACCGCCATCGCGACGACCGTGGCCGCGGCGACGCCGAGCCCCTGGATCACCCGCAGCACGCCGAGCACCGCGATCGACGGCGCGACCACGCACAGCGCCGAGGCCACCACGTGCAGGGCGAGGCCGGCCAGCAGCGGGCGGCGGCGGCCGTAGGCGTCGGCGACCGGGCCGATCACGAGCTGCCCCAGCGCCAGGCCGACCAGCGTGCCGGTCAGCGTGAGCTGCACGGCGGTCGACGTCGTTTCGAGGTCGGCGGTCAGCGCCGGCAGCGCGGGCAGGTACATGTCGATGGTCAGCGGGCCGACGGCGATCAGCGAGCCGAGCACCACCACGAGGCGGACGCGTTGGCGCAAGGTCATCAGCTCGCCGGGGAGCACGGGGGACTCGATCACACCACCGGCAAATCCGTGGGCGGACCAGCCATTCCCGGGATCGGTGGTGTTTCAGCTCACAGGTCACTTTCGGCGTACGCGGCAAAGAAGGTCGTCGATGTCTTGTACCGGTGACG
Source organism: Asanoa sp. NPDC050611 (assembly GCF_040654855.1). Lineage (NCBI taxonomy): Bacteria > Bacillati > Actinomycetota > Actinomycetes > Micromonosporales > Micromonosporaceae > Asanoa > Asanoa sp. NPDC050611. The sequence goes on along the minus strand of NZ_JBFAIU010000099.1, from coordinate 12,780 downwards.
GCGCGTCGCGACCATACCCGCGGCACATGCCCGTTCACCCACAAGGGAGCGACATGCGGATTTCCCGAACCATCCCGATCCTGCTGACCGCCGCCGTAGCCGTCGCCATGACCGCCACGACGGGTGCGAGTCCGGCGGCCGCGGCCGTGCCCGGGCCCAACATCCCGCTGGCCAACGTCAAGGCGCACCTGACACAGCTGCAGAGCATCGCCACCGCCAACGGCGGCAACCGGGCGCACGGCCAGCCGGGCTACCTGGCCTCGATCAACTACGTGCGCGGCCGGCTCGACGCGGTCGGCTACACCACCGCCGTGCAGTCGTTCAGCTACGGCGGGGCCACCGGCTACAACCTCATCGCCGACTGGCCGGGCGGCGACACCACCAACACCGTGATGGTCGGCGGGCACCTCGACAGCGTGACCGCGGGCCCCGGCATCAACGACAACGGCTCCGGCTCGGCGGCGATCCTGGAGGTCGCGCTCGAGGTCGCCCGGCAGGGTGTCACCCCGACCCGGCACCTGCGGTTCGCCTGGTGGGGCGCCGAGGAACGCGGGCTGATCGGCTCCGACTTCTACGTGGACAGCCTGAGCGCGACCGCTCGGGCCAACATCGAGGCGTACTACAACTTCGACATGGTCGGCTCCCCCAACGCCGGCTACTTCGTCTACGACGGCGACAACTCCGACGGCACCGGCGCCGGGCCGGGCCCCGCCGGCTCCGCGGCACTGGAGGCCACGCTGATCGCGTACTTCTCGAGCATCGGCGTCGCGACCGAGGGCACCGACTTCGACGGGCGCAGCGACTACGGCCCGTTCATCGCGGCCGGCATCCCCGCCGGCGGCACGTTCACCGGCGCCGAGCAGCGCAAGACGGCCGCCCAGGCGACGAAGTGGGGCGGCACCTCCGGCACCGCGTTCGACGTCTGCTACCACCGGGCCTGCGACACCACCTCGAACATCGACGACACGGCGCTCGACCGCAACGCCGACGCGATCGCGTACGCCGTCTGGAACGTCGCGGTCAGCCCGCCCGCGCCGCCGGCCGCGGTCTACAGCGACACGTTCGAGACGGCGACGGGCTGGACGACCAACCCGGCCGGCACCGACACCGCGACCCTCGGCCAGTGGGAGCGCGGCGACCCGGCGGCCACCACGTCCAGCGGTGCCAAGCAGCTGGGCACCACGGTCAGCGGCACGAACGACCTGGTCACCGGCCGGCTGGCCGGGGCCGCCGCGGGCGACCACGACGTCGACGGCGGCACCACGACCATCCAGTCGCCGGCGATCACGCTGCCCGCGAGCGGCCCGCTGACGCTGTCGTTCTCCTGGTACCTGGCGCACGGCAGCAACTCCAGCAGCGCCGACTCGTTCTCGGCGGCGGTCGTGCACAGCGGCGGCACGACCACGCTGTTCACCCAGGCGGGCGCGGCGAGCAACCGCAACGGCGCCTGGGCCACCCGGACGGCGAGCCTGACGCCGTACGCCGGTCAGTCGGTCCGGATCGTGTTCCGGGCGGTCGACGCGAGCACCGCGAGCCTGGTCGAGGCCGGCGTCGACGACGTGCGCATCACCCAGGGCTGACGCCGTGCGGCCCGCCGGCGCACCGGCCGGCGGGCCGCCTCAGCGCGGCACCGCCGCGACCTTGATGTCGCGCCGGTCGCTGTAGGCGACGTGCCTGCCGTCGGGCGCGAACGTCGGCTGGTGGAAGCCCTTCTCCGACGAGCGCAGCTCCCGCGCCTCGCCGTCGCGCAGGTCGACCAGGAGGAGCCGCGAGCGACCGAACCGGGTGGCGGTCACGGCGGCCAGCTCCTCGTCCGGCGACAGGTCGAGGTCGGGCAGCCCTTCGAAGGTCGGCCCGATGCCCTTGAACGGCACACCGGAGAAACCAGCCAGGTGTACGGACCAGCGCCGGGTGTCCGCGTCGGACGCGTCCCGGGTGGCGGTGAAGACCAGCCCGCCCCAGCGGGTCAGCACCGGGGACCGCGCCGAGGCGCCGGCCGCGCAGGTCAACTCCGGCAGCGTCGGCGCGAGGTCGCCGCGCGGCAGGCCGATCGTGGACAGCGACCAGCACCGGTCGTCGACACCCGCGCTGTAGCCGCCGGACAGGTCGGCGCGCAGCGTCACCTGGGCCACCCGCGCCGGCAGGTCGACCAGCCGCTCGAACGTGCGCGGGCCGGGGTCGAAGGCGAGCAGCCGGGTCGCGGCGCAGTCCAGCGCGACGCCGAGCCGGCCGTCGGCCATCCGGAACAGCTCGCCCATCGCGCCGCAGGGATCGGGAAGGTCCTCGGCCGACGCCACGTAGCGCTCCCGGTCGCCGTCGGCCGCGCCGCGGGCCCACAGCTCCGGCGGATCGGCGGCCCGCTGGCGGAGGAAGTAGATCGCGTCGTCGGCCAGCCAGACCGGTGAGGTGCGCAGCACGTGCTCGGTGCGCTGCACGGCGCAGCCGCCCAGCGCGATCACGAGCCACGCCACCAGCAGGCCCGCCGCAGGCTTCCCTCGGTTCACTCCGGCCCCAAGTCTCGTCGCGACGAGGGACGACAGTACCGTCCCGTCGCGGTCCGGCATATCGGGGCCGCGCCCGGGTATGTGCGCACGCATGACGGATGAACAGCCCTTGGAAGAGTCCGCGGAGGTCGCGGACGCCGTGGACGACGAGACCGCGATCTCCGAGTTCGAGACCGGCGGCGAGCCGGACGCCGACAACCCGGTGTTCCGGGAGCCGGGCTGGCAGCCCCGCACCGGCGCGGAGCAACCCTGGGACCCGGAGGACCTCGCCGAGGCCGAGGGCAAGGACCCCACACCCGAGAACGTCGCCCGCGCGAAGGCGGAACTGGACGAGGACGGCCCGGCCGCGATCGACCGGACCGTCCCCTGAGCGGGTCTCACACCGCGTTGCGGCGGATCACCTCGCGGAACCAGAGCGCGCTGTCCTTGGGGACCCGCGCCTGGGTGGCGTAGTCGACGTAGACCAGGCCGAAGCGCTTGTCGTAGCCGTACGCCCACTCGAAGTTGTCGAGCAGTGACCAGGCGAGGTAGCCGCGCATGTCGGCTCCCCGGCGGATCGCGTCGTGCACCGCGCGCACGTGGCCGTCGAAGTACTCGATCCGGGCCGCGTCGGCCACCCGGCCGTCGACCAGGGTGTCCACGTAGGACGCGCCGTTCTCGGTGACGATCAGCGGCGTGCCGGGGTAGTCCTGCGAGAGCCGGACCAGCAGGTCGCCCAGGCCCGTCGGGTCCACCGGCCAGTCCATCGCGGTTACCGGGGTCTGCTGGTCGGGATAGATGACACCTTCGCTGCCCGGATAGCACGGGTTCGGCGGCGCGCCGACCTGGGCGGCTACCAGTGACGGCTGGTAGTAGTTGACGCCAAGCAGGTCGATCGGCGCCGCGATGGTGGCCAGGTCGCCCTCGTGGATGACCCCGGCCGCCCCGAACCGCTCGAACAGTGCCCGCATGTCGTCCGGGTAGCCGCCGCCCTTCAGCGGCGCGTCCAGGAAGATCCGGTTCTGCAGACCGTCGATCAGCTCGGCCGCCGCGACGTCGTGCCGGTCGGTCGGGTCCCGCGGCGTCACGCGGGTCAGGTTGAGCGTCAGCGCCACCTCCCGCGCGCCCCCGGCCCGCAGCGCCTCGACGCCCAGGCCGTGCGCGAGCAGCAGGTGGTGCGTCGCCTCGAACGCCGAGCGCGGATCCCGCTTGCCGGGCGCGTGCGCACCGCTGGCGTAGCCCAGGAACGCCGAGCACCACGGCTCGTTGAGCGTGGTCCAGGTGCCGACCCGGTCGCCGAGCCGGGCCACCGTGCCGGCGGCCAGTTCGGCGAAGTAGTGCGCGGTGTCCCGGTTGGTCCAGCCGCCCCGGTCCTCCAGCACCTGCGGCAGGTCCCAGTGGTAGAGCGTGACCATGGGCTCGATGCCGGCGGCCAGCAGCGCGTCCACGAGCCTGTCGTAGAAGTCCAGGCCGCGCGGGTTGACCGGGCCGCTGCCGTCCGGCTTGATCCGCGGCCAGGCGACCGAGAACCGGTACGTGCCCAGGCCCAGCTCCGCCATCAGCGCGACGTCGTCGGCGAACCGGTGGTAGTGGTCGCAGGCCACGTCCCCGCTGTGTCCGGCGTCGACCTTTCCGGGCGTACGCGCGAACGTGTCCCAGATGGACGGTGACCGCCCGTCGGCCTGCGCCGCACCCTCGATCTGGTAGGCCGCGGTGGCCGCGCCCCACCGGAACCCGTCGGGGAACCGCAGCAGATGGGCGTCGGTGGCTTCCTCGACGATGGTCATCCCTTGACGGCTCCTTGCATGATGCCTCCGATGATCTGTTTGCCGAGCGCGACGAAGACGACGAGCAGCGGCAGGATCGCGATCAGCGCGCCGGTCAGCGCCAGCGAGTAGTCCGTGATCCGGCCGGCCGACAGCGTGGAGAGCACCACCTGGACCGTCGGGTCCTCCGGCGTCAGCACGACCAGCGGCCAGAAGAAGTCGTTCCACGCGGTGAGGAACGTCAGCATGCCGAGCACCGCGGCCGCCGGCCGCGCGGCTGGCAGCACCACGTGCCAGAACAGCCGGATCGTCGAGCAGCCGTCGACGCGGCCGGCCTCCAGCAGCTCGGTGGGCACGGCCTCGGACAGGTACTGCGTCATGAAGAAGACGCCGAAGCCGTTGACCATCGCCGGCACGATGACCGCGTAGATCGTGCCTGTCCACTCGATCTTCGCCATCAGCATGTAGAGCGGGATGATGCCGAGCGTGGTCGGAACCATCATCGTCGCGACGATGCTCAGCAGCAGGACGTTGCGGCCCCGGAAGCGCAGCTTCGCGAACGCGAAGCCGGCCAGCGTGGAGAAGAGCACCACGCTCACCGTGATCGCGCCGGCCACCAGGAACGAGTTGATCAGCGCCTTCTCGAACGGGACCATCGTGAACGCCCGCTTGAGGTTGAACCACAGGTTTCCGCCCAGCAGGACCGGCGGAGGAATCTTGCCCAGGGCGCTGTTGTCCTGTGAGGCGACGACCACCGACCAGTAGAGCGGGAAGAACGAGAAGAAGGCGATCGCGGTCAGCATCAGGTAGGTGAGCTTGCCGGGTCGGCGGCGCAGCGCGCGGCGCATCCGGCGGCGGGCCGTCGGCGGTGGGCTGACGTGCCGGGGCGGTGGGGCGAGGGTAGTTGCCATCAGCTCCTCCGAAGCCGGCTGATAATCCCGAAGTTGATCGCCGCTACGATGACGATGATCAGGAACATGACCCACGAGCTCGCCGACGCGTAGCCGAAGTCGAACCGGCCGAAAGCGACCTCGTAGAGGTAGAGCGCGAGGGTCTGGAACTGGCGGTCGGAGCCGCCGGTCAGCCCGTTGCCGCCGAACAGCAGCGGCTCGGCGAGCACCTGCATGCCGCCGATCGACGAGATGATGACCGTGAAGATGATCGTCGGCCGGATCGCCGGCACGGTGATCTTGCGGAGCTGCTGGAAGCTGGTCGCCCCGTCGAGCGACGCCGAGTCGTAGAGCTCCTTGGGCACCGCCTGCATCGCGGCCAGGTAGATCAGCGCGTTGTAGCCGGTCCACCGCCAAATGATCATCGTGGCCACGGCGACGTGCGAGCTCCAGGTGTTGGCAGTCCAGTCGATCTTGTCGATGCCGAAGAGGCCGAGCACCCAGTTGAAGAGACCGTAGTCGCGGCCGAACAGCTGGCTGAAGATGATCGCCACGGCGGCCACGCTGGTGATGTTCGGGATCAATGCGCTCATCCGCCAGAACGTCTGCCCCCGCAGCCGCTGGTTCAGGATGTGTGCCAGCACGAGCGCCAGCACCAGCTGCGGCACGGTGGAGATCACCCAGATCGACACCGTGTTCCAGAGCGCGTTCCAGAACGCCGGGTCGTCGAAGAGCTTGGTGTAGTTGCCGAAGCCGATCCACGTGTGCTCTTCGGACAGCAGGCTCCACTCGTGCAGCGACACCCAGGCGGTGAAGATCAGCGGGAAGACGCCGAACCCCAGGAAGAGGATGAAGAACGGCGCGATGTACAGGTAGGGCGAGCCCTTGACGTCGAGGCGGTGCAGCAGGCCGCGGCGTGGCCCCACCCGCTCCTCCGTCGCCAACTGGGTCATCCCCGTCACCTCCGGTTCTCGGTGCGCGCCGTGGTCCCGGCGCGTGCAGCGCACCGGGACCAGGCGAGCGGGGATCTGGTTAGAGGAGCGCCTTGACGTCGGTCAGGACCTGCTGCCAGGACTGGTCAGGGTTCTGCTTGCCCTGCTCGATCCGGGTGAGGCCGTTGATGATCTGGGTGTTGATGTCGCCGGCCTTCGGGCCGAGATACTGCGGCTTCATGGTCGACACCGACTTGGAGAAGATCTGGCCGACCGGTGCGTTGTTGAAGTACGGGTTCACGAAGTCCTTGATCACCGCGTCCTCGTAGAGGGTCACGGTCGACGGGAAGTTGCCGTACTTCTGGAAGACCTTGGCCTGCTGCTCCGGCGCGGTCAGCCACTTGGCCAGCTCGTACGCCTGCTTCTGGTGCTTGCTCTGCTTGGGCACGGTCAGCCAGGAGCCGCCCCAGTTGCCGCCACCACCGGGAACGTCGGCGATGTCCCACTTGCCCGAGGCGTCCTTGGCCTGGGTCTGGATGTAGGCCATCATCCACGAGGGGCAGCCGAGCGTCGCGAACGTGCCCTTGGCGAAGCCCGCGTTCCAGGCCGGGGTCCACGCCTCGGCGCGGGCCGACAGGCCTGAGGTCACGGCCAGCGCGGAGAGGTCGAACGCCTTCTTCACCTCGGGGTTGCTGTCGACCACGACGTTGTCGCCGTCGTAGAGGCCGATCGGCGCCTGGCCGAGGATCGACCGGTACATGACGGTCGGGCCGTCGAAGAAGTGGGCGCCCGGCACCTTGGCCGCCTCGAACTTCTTGCCGGTCTCGATGTACTGGTCCCAGGTGGGCCAGAGCTTCGAGACCTCGGCGCGGTCGGTGGGCAGGCCGGCCTTCTTGAACAGGTCGACGCGGTAGCACATGGCCATGCCGCCGACGTCGGTGCCGAGGCCGATGGTCTTGCCGTCCTTGGACGTCGCGACGTTCCACTTCCACTCGGGCCACTGCGACTTGATGTCGCCGGCGCCGAGCTCGTTCAGGTCGACGAACTTGGACGCGTTGGCGGTGAACTGGCCGATCCAGCCCTCTTCCAGCGCCTCGATGTCGGCGGCGCCGGTGTTGGTGGCCAGGTGGGCGGCCAGGTTCTTGTGGTGGTCCTCGGTCTTGGTGATCCGCTCAGTGATCTTCACGTTGGGGTGGAGCTTCTGGTACTCCTCGTAGAGCTCCTTGTATCCGAACTCGCCGAACGTGGCGATCGTCAGACTGACCGGACCGTCGTCGGCAGCTTGGTCGTCGCCGTCGCCGTTACCGCAAGCTGCCACCGCAAGGGCGACAGCCATGATCGGAACGACCGCGGTGAACCTGCGCATGGACTCCTCCAGGCGATCGGTGGGCAGGGCTTGGAGAGCGCTCTCCACGGCAGGTGTCACGGTTGGCGGCCACGCGATGGATCTGAGTCTGGGACGTGGTGTGGTGGTGCGGGTGCGGGTCGCCGGATGAGAGAGAGCGCTCTCACTTGGGACTCGACCATCGAGGAACGTGAGCGCCATGTCAAGGATCCGTTGCGGTTTCGTTACATGCTGCAAGACCCGGTTCGGAGAGCGCTTCCCCTACCGTGCCGGCGCCGCCGCATCGAGTCAAGCGATCGAGAGTCGCGAATCAGCCCAGGTTCGCCGCCATGCGCCATCGACGTTCGTCAGCCATTGACACGCTTGGAGCGACCCGTCAGAGTGTCCGGCCAAGAGAGCGCTTTCTTTACGTCCCGTCCCACGTAAAGGAGATCTACATGAGCTGGGTCCTGCCCGGCCGACGATGGCGCCTGGCCACGCTCGGCGCCGCCGTGCTCGCACTGCTGGCCGGATTCCTCGTGGTCACCGGGGTGACCGCGGCGGCCGCCGATCCCCTGATCTCGCAAGGTCGTCCCGCGACCGCCTCCTCGACCGAGAACGCCGGCACCCCGGCGTCCGCCGCGTTCGACGGCAACACCGGCACGCGCTGGTCCAGCGCGTTCAGCGTGCCGCAGTGGGTGCAGGTCGACCTCGGCACCACCGCCACGATCAGCCGGGTCGTGCTCAACTGGGAGGCCGCGTACGCGACCGCGTTCACGGTGCAGACCTCCGCCAACGGCTCGACCTGGACCACCGTCCACACGACCACCAACGGCACGGGCGGCGTGCAGGACCTCACGGTCAGCGGCAGCGGCCGCTACGTGCGGGTCAACGCCACCGCCAAGGCCACCGGGTACGGGGTCTCCCTCTGGGAGTTCCAGGTGTACGGCAGCACCGGCGCGACCGGCGGCTGCGGCACCGCGAACGCCGCGCAGGGCCGGCCCGCCACCGCCTCGTCGACACAGAGCGCGACGTTCCCGGCCGGCGCCGCGGTCGACGGCAACACCGGCACCCGCTGGTCGAGCGCCGCCACGGACCCGCAGTGGCTGTCGGTCGACCTCGGCTCGACCCAGTCGATCTGCGGGGTCACGCTGCAGTGGGAGGCCGCCTACGGGCGGGCGTTCCAGGTGCAGACCTCGACCGACGGCAGCACGTGGACGTCGATCTACTCGACGACCACCGGCACCGGCGGCACGCAGGCGCTGACGGTCAGCGGCTCCGGCCGCTACGTGCGGGTCTACGGCACCGCGCGGGGCACCGCCTGGGGCTACTCGCTCTGGGAGTTCCAGGTTCGTACCGGTAGTGGCGGACCGACCAACCCGCCCACCGACCCGCCGCCGACCGACCCGCCACCCGGGGGCGACGTGCGGCTGCTGTCGTACAACAAGCCCGCGGTCGCCAGCACCAGCCAGAACGACGGCGCCTGCTTCGAGTGCACCCCGGCGCGGGCGTTCGACAACGACCCGGCCAGCCGCTGGGCCACCGCGGCGAACACCGGCTGGGTCGACCCGGGCTGGATCTACGTGGACCTCGGCGCCACGGCCGGCATCACCCAGGTGGTGCTGCAGTGGGACCCGGCGTTCGCGCGGGCGTACCAGATCCAGGTCTCGCCGAACGCCAGCACCTGGACGACCATCTACTCGACCACCACCGGCGCCGGGTTCAAGGAGACGCTCAACGTCACCGGCACCGGTCGCTACGTGCGGATGTACGGCACCGCGCGGTCCAGCACCTACGGCTACTCGCTCTGGGAGTTCAAGGTGTACGGCACCGGCGGCAACCCGACCACCCCGCCCGCGATGCCGCCGGACCCGACGTTCCCCGCCAACCGTCTGGTGTGGAGCGACGAGTTCAACGGCCCGGCCGGCAGCAAGCCCGACGCCGCGAAGTGGACGATCGACCCGGGCACCGGGCAGAACAACGAGATCCAGTACTACACGAACAACAACAACGCCAACATGGACGGTGCGGGCTCGCTCGTCATCGAGGCCCGCCGGGAGACCGCCGGCGGCCGCGACTACACCTCGCACCGGATGAACACCGGCAACAAGTTCCACGTCCAGTACGGCCGCATCGAGGCCAGGATCAAGGTGCCCAAGGGCAACGGCCTGTGGCCGGCGTTCTGGATGATGGGCGCCGACTTCCTCACCGGACGCCCGTGGCCGTACAACGGCGAGATCGACATCATGGAGGTCCTCGGCCGCAACACGCTCGAGGGCTACTCGACCCTGCACGCGCCCGCCTACAACGGCGGCGCGGGCTACGGGCAGCGCTACACCGCGCCCGGCGGCGTCGACCTGGCCAACGACTACCACGTCTGGGCGGTCGAGTGGGACAGCAAGGGCATGACCTTCAAGCTCGACGGCACCACGGTCTTCGTGGCCAGCAAGGCGACCGTCGAGGCGACCCGCGGACCGTGGGTCTTCGACCACCCCTTCTACGTGATCCTCAACCTCGCGGTGGGCGGCGACTTCCCTGGTCCCGTCGACGGCACGACCCCGTTCCCGTCCCGGATGCTCGTCGACTACGTCCGGGTCTACCAGAACTAGGAGTTGCCATGCGAAGAACAGGAAGCTTCGCCGCCGTGCTGGTGCTCTTGCTCGGTGGCTACCTGGTGGCCGCCGCGGGCGACGCCGTCGCGGCCGACCCGCTCATCTCACAGGGTCGCGCGGCGAGCGCGTCCTCGACCGAGAACGGTGGCACGCCCGCCGCCAACGCGGTCGACGGCAACAACGGCACCCGCTGGGCGAGCGCGTTCAGCGACCCGCAGTGGCTGCAGGTCGACCTCGGTGCCAGTGCCACGATCAGCCGGGTGGTGCTGCGCTGGGAGGCGGCCTACGCGACCGCGTACACCATTCAGACATCGGCCACCGGCAGCAGCTGGACGACCGTCTACAGCACCACGACCGCGACCGGCGGCAACCAGGACCTCACGGTCTCGGGCAGCGGCCGCTACGTGCGGGTCAACACCACCCGACGGGCCACCCAGTGGGGTGTCTCGCTCTGGGAGTTCCAGGTGTACGGCGTCGGCGGCTCGGCACCGCCACCGCCGCCCACGGGACCGATCGTGCGGGTGTCCGAGTTCCTCGCGGACTGCCCGTTCTCGCACCGGCTCCCGGACGACCCGATCATCTACCCGGGGCTGCCGGGCGCCTCGCACATGCACAGCTTCTTCGGCGCCCGCAACGTCAACGCCTACACCAACCTCGGCGACCTGCAGGCCGGCACCAGCAACTGCAACCCGAGCATCGACCTCTCGTCCTACTGGGTGCCCACGCTCTACTGGGACAACCAGCCGGTCGAGCCGGTCACGGGCGTCTTCTACTACCTCGGTGAGGGCGTGCGGGCCGACGTGACCGCCCGCATCCAGTCGCTGCCGCTGGGCCTGCGGATCGTCGCCGGCAACGCGCAGGCGACCGCGCCGGACTCGACCACCATCTCCCGGTGGTCGTGCCTGCACCACAACGAGGTCGGCGCCGGCAAGGACTTCGTCACCTGTCCGGCGGGCAGCATGCTGGAGTCCTATCTGGACTTCCCGCAGTGCTGGAACGGCCGCGACCTGGACTCGCCGAACCACAAGAGCCACATGGCGTACCCGGTCAACGGCGACTGCCCGAGCACCCACCCGGTGCCCGTGCCGAAGCTGCGGCAGGTGCTGCGCTACCCGGTCAACGGTGACCCGGCCCGGATCCGGCTCGCCTCGGGTCGCGGGTTCACCATGCACGGCGACTTCTTCAACGCCTGGCCCGAGGCGGAGATGGAGCGCCGGGTACGGGACTGCATCCGGCCCATCATCAAGTGCGGCGTCAACGGCACGCCGTGACCCGAACCGAGATGGAGCTTCGCGTGCGCGACCGGATCCGAGCAGTCAACTGGTCCGGCGGCGACACGTGACGCGCATCCACCGGCCCCGCCGGCCCGAGACCGGGTCGGCGGGGTCCGCCATCGCCGGAAGTTCCGGAAATACTTCCGGTGCTATAACTGGTCCCGTGACATCCCGCCCCGTCGATTCAGACCGACCGCCGACGCTGGACGAGGTGGCGGTCGCGGCCGGGGTGTCCCGGGCCACCGTCTCCCGGGTGATCAACGACGTGCCGACCGTCGACCCGCGGATGCGGGCCGCGGTCGAGCGCGCCATCCAGGAGACCGGATACGTGCCCAACCTGGCCGCGCGCTCCCTCGTCACCCGGCGGACCGACTCGGTCGCCCTGGTGATCAGCGAGCCGCCGAACCACCAGGAGTACGCGGCCACGTTCCTCAACCGGGTCTTCACCGACCCCTACTTCGGCCGGATCACCGCGGGCGCGCAGGAGGTGCTCCGCCCCGAGGGCATCCACCTCGTGATCATCCCGGCCGACCCGCCGGCCCGCGACCAGGTGCTGCGCTACCTGCGCCAGGGCCACGTCGACGGGGTCCTGCTGATCTCCAGCCACGCCGCGGACCCCTTCCCGGCCCAGCTCGCCGAGATGCGCGTCGCCACGGTGCTCTCCGCCCGGCCGGGGCGCCCGGTGCCGCTCAGCTACGTCGACGTCGACCAGCCGACCGGCGTACGGATGGCCGCGGAGCACCTGATCGCCCGCGGCCGGCGGCGGCTCGCCACGATCGCCGGCCCCCAGGACATGCCCGCGGGGCAGGACCGGCTCTCCACGTTCCGCGACGCACTCGCCCGCAACGGCCTGCCGTCGCCGCCGGTTATCGAGGGCGACTTCACCCGGGCCAGCGGCGAGGCGGCCGCCCGGGCCCTGCTCGACGCCCACCCGGACCTCGACGGCCTGTTCGTCGCCAACGACCTGATGGCCGAGGGCGCCGTGCGGACGCTGCAGGAGGCGGGACGGGACGTGCCCGGCGACATCTCGGTGGTCGGCTTCGACGACAGCAGCGCCGCGCTCGAGGCCCGGCCGCAGCTGACCACCATCCGCCAGCCGGTCGAGGAGATGGCCGGCGAGATGGCCCGCCTTCTGCTCGCCGGCCTCCGCGAGCCCGGCCGCTCACCGCGTACGGTGATCTTCAGCCCGACCCTGGTGGTGCGGGAGTCGTCCTAGATCGGGGGATGGTCGGGCGGGGGCCCGTCGGCGTTCGGCAGGGGCAGCCAGAGCACGAACGTGCTGCCGCGGCCGGGGGTCGAGTGCACCGCCACCTGGCCGCCGTGCGACTCGACGATCTGGCGCACGATCGCGAGGCCGAGCCCGGTGCGCCGGTCCCGCCCGCCGTCCGGCTTGCGCCAGAACCGGTCGTCTCCGAGTTCCAGGTGATCGGCACGCCGGCACCGAACCCCGACCTGACCGTCAGCGCGATCTCCGCGTCGCCGGCCAGCCCGATCGAGAC
>NZ_JBFAIU010000098.1:0-22798 GCF_040654855.1 Asanoa sp. NPDC050611 | reverse complement strand
AGTGCGCGGTCAGGTCCCGCCGGGTGCGCGCGTCCATCGCCGCCCCGCGCGGCCGGGCGTTGTGCCGCTCGAACGGCGGGTAGCCCAGGTTCGGCGAGCCGTGTTCGCGGGCCCCTGGGCCGACCGACTGGGCGTATCAGGGCGTTGTGCGGCTCGGGGCCGACGACGTCCGCGCGCTGGCCGCCGGCTACGCCTGGCAGCCGGTCGGGGTCGACAAGCCGGACAACCCCGTCGAGCCCTGGCCCGCCCTGGCACCGTTCGTGCCGTCGGGTGTGCGCTGGATGCGCAGTGACGCCTACGACGACGCGCAGGCGCAGGCGCGGTGGCGGCGCGTCTACTTCGACCCGGCGCGTTCGGTCGCGTTGTTCGAGCTCGACGACCATTGACGAGCGAGCGTTCGCCGGCGGGCCGCTCGGCGCCGCACGAGCCGCACGGCCTCCACCACGATCGTCACCGACAGTGCGATCCCGAGGCCCAGCAGCAGCCCGCGGATCGGGTCGCCCTCGAAGGCGGCGCCGCCGAAGTAGCCGATCAGCGCTGAGTAGAGCGCCCAGGCGAGGGCCGCGACCGCGTCGAACGGGGTGAACCGCGACCGGGGGTAGCGCAACGCGCCCATCGACACCGTCACCGCGGTCCGTCCACCCGGGATGAACCGCGCGACGACCAGGATGAGCCCGCCCCGTTCCGCGATCGCGGATCGGACCCAGTTCAGCCGCCGGGCGGGTTTGCGGCCCACCAACCGGCCCAGGGCGTACGAGATGTGGTCGCCGACGAACGCACCGGCGGCCGCGAAGCCGACCAGCGGCACGAGGTCGGGTTGCCCTCCGGCCGCGAACACGCCGGCCGTGATGACCGCCGTCTCGGCCGGCACGACCGGGAAGAACCCGTCCAGCATCGCGAGCGTGAAGATGAGCATGTAGACCCACGGCGAGGACATCACGTCGTGCAGGAGCTGCAGCACACCATCCATGACGTCCAGCCTGGGCGGTGCGGCGCGGCGCGGGCACCGGGAGAGTCCCGCCCGCTCCCCGGAGATCCGCCTCCGGGAAGACCCCCGGGGTCAGGCCGGCAGTCCTTCGGCGAGCAACCGGAACGCGCGGTCGGCCGCGGCCCTGGCCGTGTCGTGCAGGTCGTCGGCGGACGAGCCGGCCGCCAGCAGCCGCCAGTTCTCGCGGGCCAGGACCCGCTGCACCGCGAGGATCTGGGCGGCGGCGAGCCGGGCCGTCAGCGCGTCGAGGCCGGGGGTGAGCGCCTCGGCGAGCGCGTCCTCGTCGCGGGAGATGTAGTCGTTGACACGGCCCGACAGGCTCGGCGTCGAGAACACCATGTTGTGGAAGGCGAGCACCTGCGGGTGGTCGTTGAGGCCGGTGACCGGATCCCGGCGGGCCAGCCCGTCGAGGAAGTGCGCGTGCAGCGCCGCCAGCGGAGCCTGGCCCGCCTGCCGGACCACCCGGGCCGCCTCGCCCGCGTGGTCGGCGAACCGGTGCAGGACCAGGTCCTCCTTCGACGGGAAGTAGCGGAACAGCGTGGGCTTGGAGATCTCGGCCGCCGCCGCGACGTCGGCGACGGAGACCCGGTCGAAGCCGCGCTCCAGGAACAGCGCGATCGCGGCGGCCGACACGGCGTCGTGGGTCCGCTGCCGCTTGCGCTCCCGCAGGCCGATCTCCGCCATGGCGACAACCGTACCACCTCTGAGACTTGGTTAAAATCGTTACTGAGTTACAGTATCTCCATGTCCGACTCCGACTTCGCCGATGAGCTGGCGTTTCTCGCGCGTGCCCGGGAGGCCCTGGCCTGGATGCTCGACCACGCCCGGATGCGGGTGGCCACCGGCGACCAGGTGGCCGGGGACCGCTACACCGCCGAGCGGCTCGGCCGGATGCTCAAGAGCTACGCCAAGGAGCTGGCCGAGGAGCCCGACAGCCCGCTGTACTTCGGGCGGCTGTGGTTCGGCGCCGGGCCCGACGCCGGTGAGCACCGCGACCAGAGCTACTACATCGGGCGCCGCCGGATGACCGACGCCGCCGGTGAGCCGCTCGTGATCGACTGGCGGGCACCCGTGTCGGCGCGGTTCTACCGGGCCAGCGCCCGCGACCGGTTGGGCGTGACCACCCGCCGCCGGTTCGGCTGGAGCAGCCACCACCCGGTCCGGCTCACCGGCTTCGAGGACGAGCGCCTGGACCGCGGCGAGGAGCTGGGCACCGCCAGCCACCTGCTGACCGCGGAGATCGAACGCCCGCGGGTCGGGCCGATGCGCGACATCGTGGCCACGATCCAGCCCGAGCAGGACGAGCTGGTCCGCGCCGACCTCGACCGGTCGCTGTGCGTGCAGGGTGGTCCGGGGACCGGCAAGACCGCGGTCGGGCTGCACCGCGCCGCCTACCTGCTCTACGCGCACCGCCGCCAGCTGCAGCGCAACGGCGTCCTGGTGGTCGGGCCGAACCCCGCGTTCCTGCGCTACATCTCGGCGGTGCTGCCGGCCCTCGGCGAGGTGGACGTCCAGCAGCAGACCCTCGACGAGGTGTTGCGCGAGAGCCCGCCGGGTGCGACCGACAGCGACGAGGCGGCCCGCGTGAAGCACGACGCGCGGATGGCGGCCGTCCTGCGCCGGGCGGTGTACGCGCACATCGCCGAGCCCGACGGACCCATCGCGCTGCCCGTCGACGCGTACCGGTTGCGGATCGGGGCCGTGGCCCTGGCCCGGCAGGTGGCCGAGATCCGGGGCGAGGACCTGCCCTACGGCGTCGGCCGGGAACGGCTCCGGGCCCGGATCGTGGCGCTGCTCCAGCGACAGCTGGAGTCCCGTGGCGAGAGCCCGGGCCGGGCGTGGCTGCAGAAGATCGGCCGCGCGGCGGCGGTCACGGCGGCCCTCGACCAGGCGTGGCCGCGGATCCGCCCCGAGGAGCTGCTGACCAGCCTGCTCAGCGAGGCGCACACCCTCGCCCGGGCCGCCGACGGCATCCTCACCGCCGACGAGCAGAAGGCCATCCGCTGGGCCCGGCCGCCGCGCGGCTTCAAGAGCGCGAAATGGTCCGCGGCCGACCACGCGCTGCTCGACGAGATCGCCGGGCTGATCGACCACCCGGCCGGCTTCCGCCACATCGTCGTCGACGAGGCGCAGGACCTGTCGCCGATGCAGTGCCGCGCGCTCGCCCGGCGCAGCGCGCACGGCTCCCTGACCGTGCTCGGCGACCTCGCCCAGGGCACCACCCCGTGGGCCGCGGTCGACTGGCCCGCGCAGCTCGCGCACCTGGGCAAGGCCGGCGCCCCGGTCGAGGCGCTCACGCTGGGGTTCCGGGTGCCCGCCGTCGTGCTCGCCCTGGCCAACCGGCTGCTGCCCGGCCTGCACGCCGCCGCGCCGGCCACCCGGTCGGTCCGCACAGACGGCGCACTGCGGATCCGGCAGGCTCCCGACGTCGCCACCGCCACCGTCGACGCCGTCCGCGGCGCCCTGGCGCACGAGGGTTCCGTCGCCGTGATCGCGACCGGTCCGCTGCTCCCGGACCTGGCCGCGGCCCTGGCGCGCGCCGGGCTGAAGGTCAACGCCGCCGGACAGGACGAGCCCGACCGCCGGGTGACGCTGCTGCCGGCCGTCCTCGCGAAAGGGCTGGAGTTCGACCACGTGATCGTCGTCGAGCCCGGCGACATCGTGCGTGCCGAGAGGCGCGGGCTCAACCGGCTCTACGTGGTGCTCACCCGCGCGGTCTCCCGGCTGGACGTGCTGCACTCGGGCCCGCTGCCCGCGCTGCTGGTGGAGTAGCCGCCGCCAGGCTCCTGTGATAGACCAACATCATTGCGATGTACGTCGAGCCGAAGGAGCCTCATGCCCAAGCCGATCAGCCGTCGCTCCGTCCTGGCCGCCGCGGGCGCGGGTGCCGTCGCCGGGTTGTCCCTGCCGGCCGCCGCCGACGCCCACGCCGGCACAGTCCGGTTCACCCTCGACGCCGAGACACTCGACGGCGGCGAGCAGGTCACGTCCGTCACCCTCGACACCGCCCGGCTCGGCCGCATCGACCCGGCCACCCTGACCACCGGCACGTTCTCCGTCCACGCGAAGGCCACGAGCCCGATCCCGATCGCCGCCGGGGACCAGATCTTCAGTGAGTACGACGTGGACCGTCCGGTGACGGCCGCCCGGCTCGACCGGCGAGGAAACATCGTGCTCGAGCTGAGCTACGCCGAAGGTCAGGTCGGCGGTGGCACCCTCGGCTACATCCTGAGCCGGGGCCGCAACGTGCGACTCGACCTCGTCTACACCATCACGCAGAACGCGCCGATCGTCGTGCGGGGCCGCCGCCACACGATCGAGCGGTTCGTCCAGGGTCGACTGTCCAATCCAGAGGTTGACGCGTTCACCTACCACACCTCGCGGTCGGGCATGAAATACCGGCTCTTCGCCCCCGAGCGTCACCACGGCCGGCGCCCGCTCGTCGTCTGGCTGCACGGCGGCGGGGAGGGCGCGTCCCTGCCCGACGGCTACTACGACAACGAGACCACCTTGCGGGCCAACCGCGGTGCCCTGGGCTTCGCGACGCCCGAGGCACAACGGATCTTCTCCGGCGCGTACGTGGTGGCACCGCAGAGCACGTCGTTCTGGTTGGAGGACGGGCCGCGGTTCGCACCGCTGATCCTCGAGATCGTCCGCGACCTGGCCCGCCGGCACCCGATCGACCGCGACCGGATCCACGTCGTCGGTTGCAGCAACGGCGGCTACATGAGCCTGAAGATGACCACGACGTACCCCGAGGCGTTCGCGACGTCGGTGCCGATCTGCGGTGTGGTCACGTCGCTGCAGCCGGGCGGTCCGACGATGATCACCGACGCGGAGCTGGCGGCGATCCGCACGCCGACCTGGCTCGTCGCGTCACGCGACGACACGACGGTGCCGCCGGAGCCCAACACGGTGCACGCGCACGAGCTGATCCCGGGTTCCCTGATGACGCTGTACGACACCGTCACCTGGGACGGATACCGGTTCCCCGGGCACTGGTCGTGGATCTACGTCGCCCGCAACGACCCGAGCGTCGACGGCACCCACATCTGGCAGTGGATGGCCCGCCGACACCGCTGACCGGTGGTCGAGGGGGCCCGGGCCGGGCCCCCTCGATCCGGGTCAGCGCAGGTCGAACCGGTCGAGCTCCATGACCTTGGTCCAGGCGGCGACGAAGTCCCCGACGAACTTGTCGCGGGCGTCGTGGCTGGCGTAGACCTCGGCGAGGGCGCGCAGCTGCGAGTTGGACCCGAAGATGAGGTCGACCGCGGTGGCGGTCCACTTCACCTCGTCGGTGGCGAGGTCGCGGATCTCGTACACGTGCTCCTCGGTCTCCGACGCCTTCCACCGCGTGCCCGGGGAGAGCAGGTTGGCGAAGAAGTCGTTGGTGAGCACGCCGGGCCGGTCGGTGAGCACGCCGTGCGCGCTGCCGCCGACGTTGGCGCCGAGGGACCGCAAGCCTCCGATGAGGACGGTCATCTCGGGCGCGGACAGGTTCAGCATGTACGCGCGGTCGATGAGCAGCACCTCGGGCTGGGTCTTCTCGCCGGGCCGCAGGTAGTTGCGGAACGCGTCGGCGCGCGGCTCGAGCACCGCGAACGAGTCGACGTCGGTCTGCTCCTGCGTGGCGTCGGTGCGACCCGGCCGGAACGGCACGGTCACGCCCGCGGCCTTCTCCACGGCGGCCGAGCCGGCCAGCACGATCAGGTCGGCCAGCGAGATCTGCGCCCCGCCGGCCGCGTTGAAGTCGCGCTGGATCCCCTCCAGCGTCCCGAGCACCTTGGCGAGCTGCTCCGGCTGGTTGACCTCCCACCCGCGCTGCGGCTCGAGGCGGATGCGGGCACCGTTGGCGCCGCCCCGCTTGTCGGTCGAGCGGAAGCTCGCGGCCGAGGCCCAGGCGGTCGAGACGAGCTCGGCCGTGGACAGGCCCGACTCCAGCACCTTGGCCTTGAGCGCCGCGATGTCGGCGTCACCGACCAGCTCGTGGTCGACGGCCGGCACCGGGTCCTGCCAGAGCTGGGCCTCGGGGACCCACGGGCCGAGGAACCGGCTGACCGGACCCATGTCGCGGTGCAGCAGCTTGTACCAGGCCTTGGCGAAGGCCAGCGCGAACTCGTCCGGGTTCTCCAGGAAGCGGCGCGAGATCTTCTCGTACTCCGGGTCGACGCGCAGCGACAGGTCCGTCGTCAGCATCGTCGGCTTGTGCTTCCTGGCCGGGTCGAACGCGTCGGGAATGATCGGCTCGGCGTCCTTGGCGACCCACTGCTTGGCGCCGCCCGGGCTCGTCGTCAGCTCCCACTCGTAGCCGAAGAGGATCTCGAAGAACCGGTTGCTCCACCGGGTCGGCACGTCGGTCCAGGTCACCTCGAGGCCGCTGGTGATCGTGTCGGGGCCCTTGCCGGTGCCGTGGGTGCTCAGCCAGCCGAGGCCCTGCGCCTCGAGCGCCGCGCCCTCGGGCTCCGCGCCCACGTGGTCGTCGGCGATGCCGGCCCCGTGCGTCTTGCCGAAGGTGTGCCCGCCGGCGATCAGCGCGACGGTCTCCTCGTCGTTCATCGCCATCCGGCCGAACGTCTCGCGGATGAAGTGCGCCGCCGCGGCCGGGTCGGCGTTGCCCCGCGGGCCCTCCGGGTTGACGTAGATGAGGCCCATCTCGGTGGCGCCGACCTCCGGCGACATCTCCTTCTCGGAGACGTAGCGCTCGTCGCCCAGCCAGGTGTCCTCGGGACCCCAGAAGATCTCCTCGGGCTCCCAGACGTCCTGGCGGCCGAAGGCGAAGCCGAAGGTCTTGAAGCCCATCGACTCCAGGGCCACGTTGCCGGCCAGGACGAGCAGGTCGGCCCAGGAGATCTGCTGGCCGTACTTCTGCTTGACCGGCCACAGCAGGCGCCGGGCCTTGTCGAGGTTGGCGTTGTCGGGCCAGCTGTTGAGCGGCGCGAACCGCTGCCCGCCGTCGCCGGCACCGCCCCGGCCGTCGTGGATGCGGTAGGTGCCCGCGGCGTGCCAGCTCATCCGGATCATCAGGCCGCCGTAGTGGCCGAAGTCGGCCGGCCACCACTCCTGCGAGGTGGTGAGGACCTCGACGATGTCGCGCTTGAGCGCCTCGACGTCGAGCTTCGCGAACTCGGCCGCGTAGCTGAAGTCGGCGCCCAGCGGGTTGCCCTTGGCAGAGTGGGCGTGCAGGACGGAAAGGTCGAGCTGGTTGGGCCACCAGTCCCGGTTCGTGTGCGGCCGGCCGCCGGTCTTCGGGGTTGGCGAGTCGATCGCCGGGTTCTCACTCTCGCTGCCGTGCGCGGTCACTGAATCGTGCGCAACCGGGCAGCCGGTGTCCTTGATGTCGCTCATCTGGCTTCCTTCCGAACGGAGGGTGCGTTCGGGCGTTGACCGCCACCTGGGAGACCGTAGGACAGTTTCTGGAACTGTTCAACTCTTCGCGTGAGCCCGGTTGTGGGGTCAGGCGAGATCGGCGGGGCGGATCCGGAAGACCTGGAGGCGGAGGTCGTAGTACTTCTCGGTCTCGCCGACCCACTCCATGCCGATGCGCCGGGCGGTCGCCTGGGCGCGGGCGTTGGCCGGCCGGGCGACCGCGAGGACCTCGTCCCAACCCTGGTCGAAAGCCCAGCGTGCGACGGCCCGCCCGGCCTCGGCGGCGTAACCCTGGCCCCAGACCTCGGGGTGGAGCTGCCAGCCCATCTCGAGGTCCTCACCGCGCGGCGGCAGGGGCAGCAGGACCGCCCCGCCGATCAGCCGGCCGTCGTCGGAGCGCTCGACCGCCCAGCGGCCGGCGGGCTCCGGCAGCCGCGCGTCCTCGGCGATCCACTGTTGCAGAACGAGACGCATCGCGTCGATGTCGGGCACGTCGTCCATCGCCGGGCTGAGCCACCGGGCGACGTTGGAAGCGCTGTAGATGGGCAGTGCGGCCTCGGCGTCGTCGACCCGCCAGGGGCGCAGGGTAAGGCGTTCTGTCTTCAGCTCACCGGCCACGCGTCCCACTCTACGGCGGCGCCTGCGGGCCGTCGGCGGCTAGCCGGCGGCAGCGGCCCGACCGCGGCGTGAGTGAACTCACGTGCTGATGTCGGTAGGGAAGGCATCACCCTCGATCGGCTGGCCTGCGGGATGTCGACGACCCGGGCCGGTTCGCGATGCTGCGATGCATGCGAACCGATACCCGAGTTCCGGCCGCCATACGCGCGGCCTTCGTGATGTGGCTCGTCGCGGTTGGTGCGGGCGTCTTCGAGACGATCCTCGTCGTGGGGAGCGGCCAGGCGGGCGACGGCGCCGCCGTCGGTGTCGTCGTCCGCACGGCCGTCTTCGTCGCGGCGATCCTCGTGGCGTTCCAGATGCGGGCCGGCCGGCGGTGGGCACGCTGGGCTCTCACCATCGGCCTAGGCCTCCTCGGCACGCTGTCACTCGTCGTCGACCCCGTGCGGTGGCTGCTGGACGGCAACTCCCTGGGCGACCTGCTGGCCGGCGCGAGCGCCGTCGACCTCACCTTCGGCATCAGCCGTGGGATCCACGTCGCCGCCGTGCTCGCCGGCTGCGTGCTGATGTTCGTGCCCGCGGCGAACGCGTTCTTCCGCGACCGCGTCGCCGTGGCGGTCAGTGCCGCCGGACCGCGCCGACCTGCTTGACGTGCCGGACCATCGGGGCGGTCTCGACGCGTTCCACTCCGTCGAGCGGGCCGATCCGCTCGGTGAGATAGCGGTAGAGGTCAGGCATGTCGCGGCAGACCACCGTCGCGACCACGTTGGTCGGGCCGGTCGTCGCCGCGGCGAAGACGATCTCCTCGTGGGCCGCGAGGGCCGCACCGACCGCGGCGAGCCGCGCGGGTGCGACCGACAGCCACAGCAGCGCCCGGCCGCGGAAGCCGACCGAGTCCGGGTCGACCTCCACGTCGAAGAAGATGGCGCCCGTGTCGACCAACTCGGCCAGCCGCCGGCGCACGGTCGACTCGGGCCACCCGGTCGCCCCCGCGAGGTCGGCGTAGCCGCGCCGGCCGTCGTGGGACAGCGCGTCGACCAGGGGCTGGTCGGCGTCGGTGAGCACGGCGGGCCGGCCGCTGCCCGGTGGGGGCGCGAGCGCCGCCGACTGGGCCGGGCTCAGCACCGGGTCGAGCCGGTCCGGGCCGACCGCGCCGCCGGCGAACAGGTGGATCATGCAGTGGGCGCTGACCGACACGAGCCGCGGCGTACGCGGCAGCTTGCTCAGCAGCAACGCGTCGCGGTCGGCGGCGGCCGGCAGCCGGACGTTGCAGGCGATCTCGGTGCCGCCCGAGGTGAGGCTGACCCAGCCGGTGTCGTCCCGGCGCGCCAGGGCGTCCGCGATGGTCGCCGCCGCGTCGGGCGTCGTCCGCAGCCGGATCATCCACATCTCGTAGCCGAGCGCGATGGCGTTGGGTGACGCGACCACCCGCACGCCGGCGTGCTCGCGCAGGCGGCGGTAGCGGCGCGCGACGGTCTGGTCCGAGACGCCGAGGACTGCCCCGATCTCGCGGAAGCCGGCGCGGCCGTTGATCCGCAACGCCTGGATCACCTGGCGGTCGAGCATGTCGACTTCCATCGGTCCAGGCTACCCCGATGTCGAGATCCGCCATCATCCGCCCAGAACGTGGTGGCCGTCGTGGGAGCGGGCGCATGGTCCGACGCATGCGTAAGTGGTCACCGCTGCTCGCGGTCTGTCTCGGCACGTTCCTCCTGCTCGTCGACGTCACGGTCGTGGTCGTCGCCCTGCCCGCCATCGGCGACCGGTTCGCCGCGGGCCTGTCCGGCCTCCAGTGGGTGCTCGACGGGTACGCGCTCGCGCTGGCCGCCCTGCTGCTCGGCGCCGGTTCGCTCGCCGACCGGTACGGGCGCCGCCGCGCGTACCTCGTCGGCCTCGGTCTGTTCGCGGTGTCGTCCCTGCTCTGCGCGGTCGCGCCAGACGCGCGGGTCCTGGTCGCGGGTCGCATGCTGCAAGGCGTGGGCGGCGCGGCGATGTTCGCGACGACGGTCGCGATCCTGCACGTCAGCTACCACGGCCGGGACCGCGGCGTCGCGTTCGGCGTGTGGGGCGCGGTCAACGGGGCGGCCGCGGCCGCGGGCCCGCTCGTCGGCGGCCTCCTGACCGAACACGCCGGGTGGCGCTGGATCTTCCTCGTCAACCTCCCGGTCTGCGCCCTGGCCGCATGGATCACGAGGCGCGCGGTGTCCGAGTCACGGGCACCACGGACGGGCGGTTTCGACCTGCCCGGCACCGTGACGTTCACGGTGGCGGCGGGTGCGACGACCTACGGCCTGATCCGGGGCGGCGACGCGGGCTGGACGGACCCGGTCACCCTCGGCGCGTTCGTCGTGGCGGCGCTGACGGCGGTCGCGTTCGGGTCGGTCGAACGCCGTCGCCCGCACCCGATGCTCGACCTGGCGCTGTTCCGCCGGCCGGCGTTCGCGGCCATGGTCGTCGCCGCGCTGCTGGCCCAGGCCGCGGCGTTCGCGTACCTGCCGTTCACGACGGTCTGGCTGCAACAGGTCCTGGGCCACGGCCCGGTCGACGCGGGCCTGCTCGGCGCGCTGCCCATGAGCGCCGCGGCACTGGTGGTGGGTGCGGCGGCCGGTGCGCGCCTCCAGCGCTGGAATCCACGCTGGACGGTGGGCGTGGGCCTGCTCCTGGTCGCGGCCGGCGACCTGCTCCAGTCGACGGTGGACGCGGCCAGCACCGGCGCGGTGCTGGTGCCCGGCCTGATCGTCGCCGGCCTGGGCGTGGGTGCGGTCCTGCCGACGCTGTCGTCGGCCGTCCTGGCCGCGGTGCCGCGGGACCGCAGCGGTATGGCCGGTGGCACGCTGAACACGGCACGCCAGTTGGGGTTCGCGCTGGGAGTCGCGATCTTCGGCACTGTCTTCCAGCACGCGGTGACCAGCACGCCGGGCGACCCACACACGGCCTTCGCCGCGGGCCTGTCCACGACCCTGCAGGTCGCGGCCGCGGTCGCGGCCGCCGGCGCGGTGCTGGCCCTGATCCTGATCCGCCGCCCGGCACCGCCCGCCGACGACGCGACGCGCCAACTGGCCCGGCCCGCGACAACGCCCGCCTGATCTGCCCGGTTATGTCTAGCGTGGAGGCGTGGCGTCGCACACGGTGTTCTCCAAGGGGTTCTTCCGCGACCAAGGTCTGGACTACCAGACCCGCACGGTGCTGGGCCGAGCCGTCCACGGCGGCAGTGACGTCGGCGAGGTGCTCGCCACCATCGACCGGATCTCCGACCACGACAGCTGGCGCTCCGCGTGGACCGCGACCGCCTCACGGGTCCGCGCGGAAGCCGACGACCTCAGGCAGCAGGGCGACCCCCACGGTGCGAAGTGGGCCTATCTGCGGGCTGCCAACTACTGGGCCTGCGTCCTCGAGTCCGTGTCCGAGCTCGAGGACGAGGACGACCTGCGGCGCGTGTTCCGCGAGCACCGCGACTGCTGGAACAGCTTCGTCGACTGCTCCGGCGGTGCACACGTCCGGGTCGACGTGCCCTACGGCGACACCGACCTCCCCGGCTTCCTGCTGCGACCCGACGCGACCGGGACGCCCCGACCAACTCTCGTCATCACCAACGGCAGCGACGGCACCGTCAGCGGCCTCTGGGGTGACGCGGCCGCCGGTGCCGTGGCCCGGGGCTGGAACGCCTTCGCCTACGACGGGCCCGGGCAGCAGGAGATGCTCTTCGAGCGCGGCACCGCGTTCCGCCCCGACTGGGAGGCCGTGCTCACCCCCGTCGTCGACGCGCTGGTCGGGCGCGCGGACGTCGACCCGGACCGGCTCACCGGCTACGGGATCAGCCAGGGCGGCTACTGGCTGGTCCGCGCGCTCGCGTTCGAGCATCGGCTCCGGGCCGCCGTCGTCGACCCCGGTGTCGTGGACGTGTCGACCTCCTGGACCCAGCCGCTCGGGCACAGCATGCGCCGGCTGCTGGAGCGGGGCGAGCGGGCCGCGTTCGACCGCGACCTGAAGTTCGCCACCATGCTGCCCAGCCTCCGGCGCACGCTGGCCTTCCGCTCGCGCCCGTACCGGTCCGAGTCCGACTGGTTCGACCTCTACAAGGAGATCGAGGAGTACCGCCTGACCGACGACCTGGCCGCCCGCGTCACGACACCGGTGCTCGTCACCGATCCCGAGGGCGAGCAGTTCTGGCCGGGTCAGTCGGCCAGGCTCGCCGAACTGCTCGGTGACCGCGCCCACCTCGTGCGGTTCACCGCCGAGGAGGGCGCAAACCTGCACTGCCAGCCGCTGGGCCGCGCGCTCACCGACGGGCGGATGTTCGCGTGGCTCAACAGCACGCTCAGTGCAGCGCGCGGATGAAGCGCTCCGCCGCCGGGACCGCCGTCTCGCCGCTGCCGCCGCCGTTCTCGACGAAGACCGCGAACGCCACGTCGCCCTGCCAGCCCACGAACCACGCGTGCGTGTGCGCCGGGTTGTCGTCGAACTCCGCCGTGCCCGTCTTGCCCGAGACCGGGCCGCCCGGCACGCCCTTCAGCGCCGTCGCCGTGCCCGACGTGACCACCTGACGCATCATCGACCGCAACGGCGTCAACGCCGACGCCTTGAGCGCGGCGCCGCCACCGGCCGCGGGCTTGTCGGCCAGCACCGACGGCGTGACCACCGAACCCTTGGCCACCGACGCCGTCGCGCACGCCATCGCCAGCGGTGACACCAGCGTGGTGCCCTGGCCGAAGGCCGCGGCCGCCCGCTCCGCCCCCGAGCCGCCCGTCGACACCTTGCCGCTGAACGCGTCGACGCCGAGGTCCCACTTGGCCTCCAGGCCGAGCGCCCGGCCCGCCGAGGCCAGCCCGTCCGCGCCGAGCGACGGCGCCAGCGAGGCGAACGCCGTGTTGCACGACTTTGCGAAGTCCACCTGGAACGGGACCTTGCCGAGCGCGAAGCTCTCCGAGTTCTTGAACGACCGCCCGTCAACCGTGAAGTTCTTCGGACAGTCGACCACCGTCGAGGCCTGGACCTTGCCGCTGTCCAGCAGGCCGTAGGCGCTGACGACCTTGAACGTCGAGCCCGGCGGCACCTGCGCGGTGAACGCCAGGTTCTCGCCAGTGCCGCCGTCCGGGCCGTTGGCCGCGGCGAGCACCGCGCCGTCGCTGACCCGCACCGCCACGAGCGCCGACCGCTGCTTCAGCCCCGACAAGGCGCTGTCCGCGGCGTTCTGCGCGTCGACGTCGAGCGTCGTCTTGACCGGCTTGCCGGCCTTGGGCTCCGAGCGGAACAGCTCGTCGCCGTCGTTGACCTCGCCGTCCGGTGCCTTCTGCGAGACCACCACCGACACGCCGGGCGTACCCCGCAACTGCTTGTCCATGGCGCCCTGAATGCCGCCGTGCCCGACCAGGTCACCCTCGGCCACCTCGCCCGGCCGCTTGTCGATGTCCTCCTTGAGGGCCGGGTCGGCCGTGCCCAGCAGCGCCCGCGCGAAGTTGCGGGTCGGCGCCAGGTCGCGCTTCTCCTCCCGGAACCGGGTGCCCTCCAACGGTTGGATCTTGGAGCGGATCTGCTGGTACGCGTCGCGCCGCAGCGTGACGACCTCGAGGAACTGCGTGGGGTCCTGCGCCGACGCGATCCGCTTCGGCAGGTCCTTGACCAGCCCGGAGGGCAACGCGGGCCGGACCGACCCGAACGCCGAGTCGAGGGCCGCGGTGATGCCCGCCGGGTCGTCGACGCCGGCCGGCTCGACGCCGACCACGACGACGTCGCGCGGTGCCACGATCGGTTTCCCGGAACCGTCGACGATCCCGGCCCGGTCCGGCCGCTGGCGGCGCAGCCCGAGCTGGTCGCCGCTCTTCAGCTTCGCGTTGATGATCGCCGGCTCCCAGATCACGGACCAGACGTCGTCCTTGCCCTGGCTCAGCCGCACCGCCGAGTCGTAGGTCCAGTGGGTCTCGCCCGGCAGCGTCCAGTCGACCTTGATCTTGGCGGTGGCGCTGCCCTCGACCTCGTCCGGGTCGCCCTCACGCGACACCGCCGGCGGCGTCTCGGCCAGGTCGCCGGAGAGGTCCTTCAGGGCGGTAGCGACCTCGGTCGCGGCGATCTTGGTGCCGCCCGGGTCGACGAACGCCACCTGGCCCAGGTCGCCGGACTTCCAGCCGGCGAGGAACGCGTCGACCGCGTCGTCAGGGCCGGAGTCGCCGGAGCAACCGGACAGGCCGGCGGCGAGGAGCGCGAGGCTCACCAGCACCGCGGCAGGGCGTTTTTTCATCATCGGGTACGACCGACGCATGATTACAGATCCTTCCCCCGGGGACAGAAGGACCCTAGTACGGACCGCAAAATGGGTATGAGCACTCGTACTCAGGAAGGCCCATCCGGCGCGGATCCGTTACCGCGGCCGCCGTAGTCTGACGGGATTGAGCCCACAACGTCGTGGGTTTCGAGGGGAGTGGCACCAATGGATCGGCGCACGGCGCAGGACACGTCTGAAGGAGGCGGCATGCGCGGCGTCGCAGGCCGATCCGGGACACCGGACATTACCGATGAATACGACACCGCGCTCGACGACGACGTCGCGGTCGAGTCCATCGGCGTAGCCACCGGCACCGCCGACGACGGCGACGACGGCGACATCGACGAGCCGGTGCCCAACGCCGAGCGGCTGGTCGCCGAGGCCGTCGCGCTCGCCGGCCCGGGCACCCCCGAGGCCGCCCTCGTCGCCCGGTTCTGGCGGTTCGCCCCCGACGAGGAGCTGGTCGGCTACACCGCTCAGGAGATGGTCGAGGCCGCCGACAGCCACCGCGCCCTGGCCGCCCAGCGGATGCCCGGGCAGCTCCAGCTCCGGATCACCGAGCCCGTGGCCGACCTGCCGCACACCGTGATCCAGATCGTCACCGACGACATGCCGTTCCTGGTCGGATCGGTCACCGCCCTGCTCATCGGCCGGCACCTCGACATCCACCTGCTCGTGCACCCGCTGGTCGTGGTCCGCCGCCAGCCGATGGGCAAGCTCGTCGAGGTGGCCGCCGAGGTCGAGCCCGACGACGCCATCGACGGTGACCTGGTCGAGAGCTGGATGCGCATCGAGATCGACGCGATCCGCGACGCCACCGAGCGCGAGCAGCTCGAACGCGAGCTGGTCCGGGTGCTCACCGACGTCCGCGAAGCCGTCGAGGACTGGCCCAAGATGCGGCAGAAGGCGCTGGCCATGGCCGACGAGCTGGCCGCCGCCCGCACGACCGACGCCCGGCCGCCCGTCCCCGAGAAGGACATCACCGACTCCGTCGAGCTGCTCCGCTGGCTGGCCCGGGAGCACTTCACGTTCCTCGGCTACCGCGAGTACAAGCTGGTCGTCGGCGACGACGGCGAGCAGCAACTGGCCGCGGAGCTGGGCACCGGGCTCGGCATCCTGCGCCAGGACCAGACCACCCCGCTGGCCCTGACCGCGCTGCCGCCCGAGGCCCGGGCCAAGGTGCTGGAGAAGCGCCTGCTGATCATCACCAAGGCCAACTCGCGGGCGACGGTGCAGCGCTCCGCGTACCTCGACTACATCGGTTTCAAGGTCTTCGACGACAAGGGCGAGGTGGTCGGCGAGCGGCGGTTCCTGGGCCTGTTCTCCAGCGCCGCCTACCGCACCAGCGTCCGCGACCTGCCGGTGGTCCGCCGCAAGGTCGCCGAGGTGTTCGACCGGTCCGGGCTCTCCCCCCGCAGCCACTCCGGCAAGGACCTGCTGCAGATCCTCGAGACGTACCCCCGCGACGAGCTCTTCCAGATCAAGACCGACGACCTCTACCGTGCGGTGATCGGCGTGCTCCGGATGGCCGGCCGCCGCCAGCTGCGCGTGTTCGTCCGGCGCGACGGCTACGGCCGGTTCATCTCGTGCCTGATCTACCTGCCCCGGGACCGGTTCACCACGCACAACCGGCTGCGCATGCAGGAGATCCTGCTGCGCCGGTTCAACGGGGTCGGGCTCGACTACACGACCCGGGTCACCGAGTCGCTGCTGGCCCGCGTGCACGTCGTGGTGCGCACCGACCCGACGAACCCGCCCGGCGACGTCGACGTCGACGCGCTGGCCGAGGAGCTGGCCGACGCGACCCGCCTCTGGGACGACGACTTCAACCTGGTGCTCGGCCGCAAGCTCGGCGACGAGCAGGGCAAGCTCCTGTTCACGCGGTACGCGGACGCCTTCCCCGACGGCTACAAGGAGGAGAACACCCCGTACGAGGCGCTCAAGGACCTCGCCAAGCTGGAGCTGCTCGAGGAGCCCGGCCAGCTGGAGATGCACCTCTTCCGGAAGAACCAGAACGACGACGACGTGCGGTTCAAGGTCTTCCGGTACGGCGAGCCGATGGTCCTCTCCGCGGTGCTGCCGGTGCTGCACTCGCTGGGCGTCCGGGTCGCCGACGAGCGCCCCTACGAGGTCGAGCGCGCCGACGGCACCGTCTACCTCTACGACTTCGGCCTCGAGCTGCCCGACGGCCAGCCGCTGCCGACCGCCGTCCGGCCGCACGTGGAGAACGCGTTCGCGGCCACCTGGCGCGGCGAGGCCGAGGTCGACGGCTTCAACCAGCTCGTCCTGCTGGCCGGGCTGACCTGGCGGCAGGCGGTGATCCTGCGGGCGTACGCGAAGTACCTGCGGCAGGCCGGCACCGTCTTCTCGCAGGACTACATGGAGTCGACCTTCGTCGCGTACCCGGAGATCGCGACCCGGCTCGTCGAGCTGTTCGAGGTGCGCTTCTCGCCGCAGCTCGCGCTGGGCGAGTCGGAGCGGACCGAGCGCGCGGCGCTGCTGGTCGACGAGATCGGCAAGCGGCTCGACGACGTGACCAGCCTCGACCAGGACCGGATCCTGCGGTCCTACCTGACGCTGATCCAGGCGACGCTGCGGACGAGCTTCTTCCAGCGGGGCAGCGACGGGCGGCCCAAGTCCTACGTGGCCTTCAAGCTCGACCCCCAGCAGGTGCCCGACCTGCCGGCGCCGCGCCCGCGCTTCGAGATCTTCGTCTACTCGCCGCGGTTCGAGGGCGTGCACCTGCGGTTCGGGCCGGTCGCGCGCGGCGGGCTGCGCTGGTCCGACCGCCGCGAGGACTTCCGCACCGAGATCCTGGGCCTGGTCAAGGCGCAGATGGTGAAGAACGCCGTGATCGTGCCCGTCGGCGCGAAGGGCGGCTTCGTGCTCAAGCTGAAGCCGGGCGACCGGGACGAGGCGGTCGCCTGCTACAAGCTGTTCATCACCGCCCTGCTCGACGTCACCGACAACATCGTCGGCGGCGACATCAAGCACCCGCGCGACGTGGTCCGCCACGACGGCGACGACCCCTACCTGGTGGTGGCCGCCGACAAGGGCACCGCGACGTTCTCCGACTTCGCCAACGAGATCTCGGTCGCGCAGGGGTTCTGGCTCGGCGACGCGTTCGCGTCCGGTGGTTCGGCCGGCTACGACCACAAGAAGATGGGCATCACCGCCCGCGGCGCGTGGGAGTCGGTGAAGCGGCACTTCCGCGACCTCGGCACCGACATCCAGAGCACGGACTTCACCGTGGTCGGCGTCGGCGACATGTCCGGCGACGTGTTCGGCAACGGCATGCTGCTCTCGCCGCACATCCGGCTCGTGGCCGCGTTCGACCACCGGCACATCTTCCTCGACCCGTCGCCCGACGCCGCCTCCTCGTGGGGGGAGCGCAAGCGGCTGTTCGACCTGCCGCGCTCGTCGTGGGCCGACTACGACGCCTCGCTGATCTCGTCCGGCGGTGGGGTGTTCGCCCGCA
Source organism: Asanoa sp. NPDC050611 (assembly GCF_040654855.1). NCBI lineage: Bacteria > Bacillati > Actinomycetota > Actinomycetes > Micromonosporales > Micromonosporaceae > Asanoa > Asanoa sp. NPDC050611. The sequence goes on along the minus strand of NZ_JBFAIU010000098.1, from coordinate 5,092 downwards.
CGCTGAAGAAGATCCCGATCTCCGCACAGGTCCGTGAAGCGCTGGGTCTCGGCGAGGAGGTGACCTCGCTCTCGCCGCCGGAACTGCAGAAGGCGATCCTGCAGGCGCCGGTCGACCTGCTGTGGAACGGCGGCATCGGCACCTACGTCAAGGCCACTTCGGAGACCCACGCCGAGGTCGGCGACAAGTCCAACGACGCGATCCGGGTCAACGGCAAGCAGATCCGGGCGCGTGTGGTCGGCGAGGGCGGCAACCTGGGCCTGACCCAGCTCGGGCGCATCGAGTACGCGCTGCGCGGCGGCCGGGTCTACACGGACTTCATCGACAACACCGCGGGCGTCGACTGCTCGGACCACGAGGTCAACATCAAGATCCTGCTGGGCGGCGCGGTCGCCGACGGCGAGCTGACCGTGCCCGACCGCGACGCGCTGCTGGCCGAGATGACCGACGAGGTCGCCGACCTGGTGCTGCGCGACAACTACGACCAGGCGACCGCGCTCGGCACGGCGATCGTCCAGGCGGACTCGCTGCTCCCGGTGCACCGCCGGATGATCACCGAGATGGAGCGCTCGGGCCTGCTCGACCGCGCGCTGGAGGGCCTGCCGACCGACGAGGAGCTGGCCGCGCGCCCCGGCGGCCTGACCGCGCCGGAGTTCGCGGTGCTGCTCGCGTACGTGAAGATCGACCTCGAGACCGAGGTGCTCGCCGATCCGTTGGTGGACGAGCCGTGGACGTTCGAGGTGCTCGCCGACTACTTCCCGACCCCGCTGCGCGCGGCCTATGCCGAGCGGATGGCCGGCCACCGCCTGCGCCGCGAGATCGTCACCACGGTGCTGGTCAACGAGGTCGTCAACCGCGGCGGCACGTCGTTCGTCTACCGGGCGATGGAGGAGACCGGAGCGTCGGCGGCGGACATCATCCGGGCGTACGTGGTGACCCGCGAGATCTACGGCCTGCGGGACCTGTGGGCGGCGGTCGAGGCGCTCGACAACGAGGTGCCGACGACCGCGCAGACGCAGGTCTACCTGGAGCTGCGCCGCCTGCTCGACCGCGCGGTCCGCTGGCTGGTCACGAACCGCCGGTCGCCGCTGGACGTGACGGGCGAGATCGCCCGCTTCGCCGCGGTGGCGGACCTGCTCGGCCAGCTCGACACGCGGTTCGTCGGCGGCGAGCGCGAGTCGCTGCTGGCGCACATGGAGGAGGTCGAGAACCGCGGGGTCCCGGTGGGCCTGGCGACCGCGGTGGCCCGCGTGATGTACGGCTTCGGCCTCATCGACGTGGTGGAGACGGCCCGGGTGACGGCCCGCGCCCCCGGCGACGTGGCGCAGGTGTACTTCGTGCTCAGCGACCGCCTGCAGGTGGACGCGCTGCTGTCGAAGATCTCCCTGCTCCCCCGCGAGGACCGCTGGCAGACCCTGGCCCGAATGGCGCTGCGCTACGACCTCTACGCGGCGCTGGCGGCGTTGACGGCGGGCGTGCTGCAGTCCACTCCGGACGGTGCACCGGTCGAGGAGCGGGTGGCGGCCTGGGAACGCTCGAACGCGACGTCGGTCGGACGGGCACAGCGAGCGATAAAGGAGTTCGCGGAGTCCAACGCCGACCTGGCGGCGCTGTCGGTGCTGCTACGCCAGATCCGCCAACTGGTCCGCACGTCGTCGGCGAACTGAGCCGGCCGCGGGCGTCAGCCCTCGTCGGGCTCGTCGGTGGGTGTCCCGCGGCGGCGCAGGCCGCCCGGGCGCACGTCGGTCGGCGTCGCGTCGCCCTCGTCGCCGGGACTCGGGCGGCCCTCGTCGCCGGCACCGGGACGGCGGCGAAGGACGCCGGGGCGGACGTCCGACAACGCCTCGTCGATCGCGTTCGGGTTGCGGCGCAGGCCGCCGGGGCGCGCGTCCGGGGTGGTCGCGTCGTCCTCGGCCGTCGCGGTCTTGCGGCGCAGGCCGCCCGGGCGAGCGTCGGTCGTGACCGCGTCGCCGTCCGTCGGGCGGCGCAGGCGGCCCGGGCCGGTGGCGTCGTTGCCGAGGGGGGCCGCCAGGATGTCGGCGACCGAGCGGCGCTGGCGGGCCGGGTCGGCGTCGCCGGCGATCACGTCGAAGGCCGAGCGCCGCTGGCGGCCGATCGCGGGTCGCCGGGCCGGGACCTGGTCCTCCTCGTCGTCCGCAGGGGCCGGCTTCGACCTGGCGGCTTGTTTCGGTCGGCGGTCGGCCTCTCGCGACTCGACCGTGCCAGGCTTGGTCGCCTCGGGCTCCGCCGCAGCAGCCTCGGGCTCAGGGGCGGCCGGCTCCGTCGGCGCCGCCGCAACCGCGGGCGGCGGTTCGACCTCGTCCGGGACCGCGGCGATCGGTGGGCGGAAGCGTTCCGCGTCCGGCACCGGGCGGCGGCGCGGGGTGAAGGCCAGCGGCGACGCGCTCCGTGCCGACGCCGCCGCGCGGATCGGGGCCAGGCCGGCCACCACCGCGCTCGTGATCTCGGCCGCGTACGTGCCGTCCGGGTCGTAGTCCGGGTCGAAGACCGTCAGCTCGATGCCCAGGCAGTGCGGCGTGTCGACCAGGCCCGCGATCAACAGCTCCAGTTCCGCGAACGCGATCCCGCCGGGGTCCGGTGCGTCGACCGCCGGCATCACCGCCGGGTCCAGGACGTCCACGTCGATGTGCACCCAGTAGCCCGCGCAGTCCGCGAGCTGGTCGCGTGCCCACTGCGCCGTCCGGGCGGCTCCTTCCGCGCGCAGGGCGGGCACCGGGCGGGTCAGGACTCCCGCTGCCTGCAGGTCCAACCGGTACTCGTCCTGCGCGCGGATGCCGAGCACCACCACGTCGACGTCGCGGAAGTACGGTCTTCGGCCCTCGATCGCCGCCAGGTCGGCCTGGCCCCGGCCCGTGGCCAGCGCCAGGCCCTCGCCCGCCGCCGCTCCCACGTAGGACGCGTTGCCGGGATGCCGGAAGTCCGAATGGCCGTCCACGTAGACCAGACCGATCCGGCCGCCGACCGCCTCGCCCAGGCGATGCATGGCCAGGGCCGAGCCGAGCAGGATGGAGCAGTCACCGCCGAGGACGACCGGGAACTCGTCGGCGTCGATGATCGCGCCGATGCGGCCCGCGAGGGCCACGGAATAGGCCGCGATCGCGGCCGCGTGGGCCACGCCGTCGCCGGGCCGCCAGTCGCCCGCGTCGTAGCGCGGCGCCGTCAGGCAACCCGCGTCGCGGGCCACCAGGCGGCTCAGCAGGCCGCGGTCGCGGAGCGCGCCGGGCGCCTTGGCGCAGCCGGGCGTCGACGTCGGCGTGGGCGGTCGCAGGCCCAGGTTCGACGGCGCGTCCAGGAGCGCTATCCGGCGCACGGCGCTCACCGGCTCAGTACAGCGCGCTGGCCAGGGCCCGGCGGGCCGCCGAGACCGCCGGGTCGTCGGGACCGGCGATCGTGAACAGCGTCACCAGGTGCTTCCGCACCGTCTCCTTGTCGTCGCCGACGCTGCGCCGGATCAGGTCGACCAGCCGCTTGTACGCCCGCTCGGCCTCACCACCGAGGACTTCCACGTCCGCGGCCAGCAGCTGCGCGGGGATGTCGGACGGCGCGGCGGACGCGTCGGTCAGCGCCTTGGCCGCGTCGACACCCTGGACCCGGCGGTAGAGGCCGACCTGAGCGAGCCCGGCCTCCGCGGCCTGGTCGGCCGGCGATTCGAACAGGATCTTCTTGTACGCCGCCTCGGCCGCGTCGAGGTCGCCGACCATCAGCGCGTCGTCCGCGGACTCCAGGCGCGGGTCGGCCGGTGCCTCCACCTCGACGCCGCCGGCCTTGAGGACCGCGCCGATCCACTGGCGCAGCTGCGCCTCGGGGACGACGCCGGAGAACGCGTCGACCGGCTGCCCGCCGACCACCGCGAAGACCATCGGGATGCCCTGCACGCGGAACATCTGGGCGAGCCGCTGGTTGGCGTCGACGTCGATGCGGGCGAGCACCCACGCGCCGCCGCCCTCGACGGCCAGCTTCTCCAGGACCGGGGAGAGCTGCTTGCACGGCTCGCACCACTCGGCCCAGAAGTCGATCACCACGGGGGTGCTCAGCGACCGCTCGAGCACCTCGGTCTGGAACGTCGCCTCGGTGACGTCGATGATGGCGGCGCTGCTGCCGCCCGGGAAACCGCCGGGCACGCCGCCCGGAACGCCGTCGCCGGCGCCGGCGGAGCCGCTGGACGGCGGGGCCTGCCCGCCCGCGCCGGCACCGGCTGCGGGCGACGGTGATGCCTGCGGGCGCAGCGCGCCGAGGTCGACCGCGCCGCGGGTGAAGATCGACGGAGAGGTCCGTGGTTCGCTCATGGTTACCTAGTCTCGCACGCGCAGCGCGCGACGCAGACCGACCGCCACGGTGGTGAACAGCAGGGCCACCACGACCGCCGGAAGGGCGATCGCGATGGGCCGTGGCCAGGTCGGAGCCGCCAGCGCGAAGTCGTCATCAACGAAATACGGGACATACTGGCCGACCACCGCCCAGGCGATGACGGCCGCCACCAAACCGGTGACCACGGCCGCGACGGCGACCGGCAGATAGGTCCAGAGCACCCAGCTTCCGGCGGTACGCGTCGCGAGCCCCTGCCGCCGCAGGGCGACCACGTCGTCGAGGGTCCGCCGGCGGTCGACGGCCGCCATCAGCCACATGCCGCACGCGGCGAGCAGCACCGCGACCCCGCCGGCCAGCAGGTGGAACCAGACGGCCAGCGCCGGGCCGCGCGCGTCGAGCCGGTCCGCCGCCGCGGCGACCGAGTCGCGGCCGACGACGACCAGGCCTTTCGCGGTCAACTGCTGCTCGACGTCGGCCGGGGCCGCCCGGCCGAGCCAGACCTCGGCCGTCGTGAGGTCCGTGCTGCCGGTGGCGACCCGCTCGGCGTACCCCAGGTCCATCAGGAGTCCCGTGCCGATCCGCGGCAGCGCCCGGCCCTCGGCGGCCGTCCGGATCGCGACCACGTTGCCGTCGACGCCCTCGGCCTCGCCGGACTTCGGCGGCGGGCCCGTCACCGGCGTCGCGCTGGCGACCGCGATCGCGGCGGTGGTCGCGGTGATCCGGGAGCGGCAGGCCGCGCGGATCGCGGAACTCTCCAAACTGG